>NZ_JAIQXU010000039.1 GCF_020166395.1 Deinococcus betulae
CTGATTTCTTGACCTTCAGGAAAGCACTGCAAACTGCCGTCACAGACAGGATCCTCACTGCTACCGCACCTTACTTCTACCGCCCTGACTTTGCGCCACAGACCTGACTGACCCTGACCTCTATACTTTTCAGTCGGCACACAACCCGCGCCCCGCTCAACGGGCCACCGCGGAAGGGAGGCACGCCTTATGCAGGAACTACTCGAAAAATTGGCGTCGCTCCGGGAGTACCTTTGACATTCCCGGCAAAGCGCGCAGACTGAACGAACTGGACCGGGAACTGAGTGACCCCGAACTCTGGAGCAACGCCGGCCGCGCCCGGCAGGTCACCCAGGAGGCGGGCACGCTGCGCCGCATCGTGGAGGGCTACCAGACCCTTCACTCCGACGCGCAGGGCCTCTCAGAAATGCTGGAGATGGCCGACGCCGAAGAGCGGGAGCTGCTGCAAGAAGAGCAGCAAAGTATCGAAGTGCGCGTGGACGAGCTGTACAAAGAAACCCTGTTCACCATGAAGTACGCTGATACAGCCGCCATCGTGCGCGTCAAAAGCGGCGCAGGTGGCACCGAATCGCAGGACTGGGCCGGAATGCTCTCTCGCATGTTCATGCGCTGGGCCGAGCGCCGGGGCTTTAAAACCGAACTCATTGATCAGGTGGACGGCGAGCAGGCCGGCGTCATCAGCAGCGAATTTATTATTCGCGGGGACAAGGCCTACGGCATGATGGCCCCCGAACACGGCGTTCACCGGCTGGTGCGGGTCTCGCCTTTTGACTCGAACAACCGCCGTCATACCTCGTTCGCGTCGGTGGATGTGGTGGCCGAGGTGCCCGAAGAGCAGATTGACATTCATATTCCCGACAGCGACCTGCGCCGCGACGTGTTCCGCTCGCAGGGAGCCGGCGGACAGGGCGTGAACACCACCGACTCGGCGGTGCGCCTGACCCACTTGCCCACTGGCATCGCCGTGGCCTCACAGCAGACGCGCTCTCAGATTAAAAACCACGAGATTGCCCTGCAAATCCTCAAGCAGCGCCTCTATGACATTGAGGTCAAGAAGCGCGAGGCCGAGGAAGCCAAGGCGCGCGGCGAGCAGAAAAAGATCGAGTGGGGCAGCCAGATTCGCTCGTATGTGCTGGACAAGCAGTACATCAAAGACCACCGCACAGGCGTCATGAAACACAACCCCGACGACGTGCTGGACGGCGACCTGGATGAACTGCAGTGGGCGGGCCTGGAATGGATGGCCGGCAAACGGATATCTGAAGAAGGCAGCGACGACGAGTAACGAGGGGAAGGCTCTTTGAGCGAGTTTGTCTCTTTTTGAAGAAGCCTGGCCCCAGTGGCCGGGCTTTTTTTGCTGGACCGTGTTGGCGCCGCCTTTACAGACTCGGCAAGGCGGCGCCCTATGCAGTAAGGTGCGGAAGAAGGCCACAACTCTTTATGTCTGAAGACCGAGCCATTCCTGGATACACCCTGCACCGCGTCATTGGGCGTGGCAACACCTCTCTGGTCTGGCTGGCCACCGACGCCCGCAAGCAGCAGGTGGCCCTGAAGGTGCCCCACAGCGAGACCCTGCGCGTGCACGAGGCGGCCGAGCGTTTTGGCAACGAAGTGCGCCTGACCCTGAAATTCAAGCACCCACATGTGGTGCGGGGCCACGCGGGCATGGCCTTTGGCCCCAAGGCCTTCCTGGCCGCCACCTATTACCCCAGAGGCGCCCTCAGCGATTTTCTCCCACAGTTGCCCGAGCGCCGCCTGCCCTTCCCTGAAGCCCTGCGTGTTCTGGCCGACGTGACTTCGGCACTGACCTACCTGCACCATCAGGGCGCAGTCCATCAGGATGTAAAGACGCAGAACGTGTATGTCACCGAGGACGGCCGTGCAGCACTGGGCGACCTGGGCAGCACCTATTTCACGGCGCAGGGGGGACAGACGAGCGGCAGTCCCTATTACATGTCGCCTGAGGTGTACCACGGCGAGAGCAGCAGCTCG
The DNA here is from genome assembly GCF_020166395.1 of Deinococcus betulae. Classification (NCBI taxonomy): domain Bacteria; kingdom Thermotogati; phylum Deinococcota; class Deinococci; order Deinococcales; family Deinococcaceae; genus Deinococcus; species Deinococcus betulae. Next base: position 1,993 of record NZ_JAIQXU010000039.1, read on the forward strand.
GCCAGCGATGTCTACAGCCTGGGCATCCTGATCTACGAACTCCTGAGCGGCGAGCGGCCCTATCACGGGAACACCTACGAAGAACTGATGGTCGCTCACCTGACGCGCTTTCCGGCACCACTGGTCAGCTTGAATCCACAGGTGCCGCGCCGGGTGGCCCGCCTGGCCGAGCTGGCCCTGGCCAAGCGCGCCCACGACCGCCCGAGCGCCGACGCCCTGCGCCGAGCCCTGCTCAGTGCCCTGGGCGAGACCCCTGAAGATGAGGTCTACGAGGACCCGGAGAAGGACGAAAAGGCAGCGACCATGCCGGCGCGCCAGATGGGACGCCACGGCCCTCTCGAAGCGGCGCGGCCCCCCGAAGCGGCCGCTGTCCCAGCCGAAAAGGCTGAAAAAGAAAGCCGCTGGAACCCGTTTCGCCGCAAGAAATAGCAGCGTCTCCCTCTCTTCTATCCAAGAGCTGAATCCACCGCCTCCCGACCGTCAGGCTTATAGCCGCCGCTGCACCTCATAGCGGCCAGGGCGGGGCTCAAACCCCAGACGGCGGTTCACGGCCAGCATCGGCACGTTACTCGCATGATTGTTGGTGCGCATGACGGTCAGCCCTGCGGCCTGGGCCCGTGCAATGCCCTCCAGCTTGAGGGGCAGCGCCAGGCGGCGCCCACGAGCTTCTGGATGAATGGCTGTCAGGGCGTTATAGACAAAAGGCGGGTCTCTAAACAGAAGCGTGGCCGAGGTCCCCCACCACTGCCCCTGCGGACCCAGGGCCACCACCAGCCAGTCGGGCCGGGGGTCACGGTCCAGTCGCAGTTCTGCGCGCACCTGGGCCAGCGACCAGCGCGGATAGCCCATTAGGTCGGGCGTCTCGGTCAGACGGTCGGGCACAAAATTCAGGTAACGCTGCATGGTGGACTCGTCGGCGCTGCTCAGGTCAGTAAAGTTGACCCCCTGGGCAGCAGCCCGCTGGACGTCCGCCTGAAAAGGCGTGGGGTCAAAGGCGGTCAGGTCCAGTTCTGAGGCGAAGCGGTGGGCGTGAATGGCAAAGCCGCGCCGCTGCGCCCAGGCCAGGGAAGCCGCGTCGGTGTCCGAGACATCGGCGCTCAGGCCACCAGCTCCCTCAGCCTCGGCAGCCTGTTTGGCGTCAACCCAGAGCCGCTGGCCTACACCCTGACCGCGCCACTGGGGCAAGACCAGCACACCCACTTGCCGGAAGGTCGGCGGCAGGAAGGCGAAGGGGCGGAGTTGAGAGCCGCCCAGCACCTCACCGCGTTCATCTACTAGCAGCCGGCGCCTTGGCACCTCTGCTGGCCGCGCCGCGTCAGCCGCCAGCAGCGCCTCTGGCGTGATGACGCGACCAGTCAGCCCCAGCAGCGCCGCCAACGCGGGCGCGTCTGCTGGCGTGAAGGGCCGCAGGGTCCATCCAGCGGTCACACGCCTTTAACGAGTTGCCGGATGGCTCCCAGGTGATAGGCCACATGCGCCACCCCGCCGGTCAGCCCGCCAGCAGAGTCGCCGGTCACGGGTTCCTCCAGTTGTGTGCCCGTAAACGCCAGCAGAGCTTCGTAAGCCGCGCGCAACCGGGCACGCTGGGCATCCCACTCGGCGGCGTCCACCTGCGCCGGCTGAAAGCTGCCCTGCCAGTCAAAGGGGCCGCGGTCACGGTCGCGCTCCCAGCGCACAATGACTTCCATGTGATACGCGGTGTGGGCGGTGTGGGCAGCCACCGTGGTCCCCAACACCTCACGGCTGGCCTGCTCGGCCTTCAGGGCCTCCAGGGTCGCCAGCAGCCCGTGATTGCCGCTGCCGTCTGCCTTAGTGCCGTCCAGAAAGGCGGTGGGCTTCCCGGCCTGGCCGCCTTCCACCGCCTCTTTCAGGATGTCGAGGATGCCGTCGAGGGGATGCTGCGTGTCCTGCTGGGTTGCCTGTGTCATGCCCCAGCGTAAAGGCAAACCCGGCCGCCGGGCATCCGCTGCGCGGCTCTGGTCAGCGCCCCCAGGCTCTGGTATGCTTGTCAATTGCGCCGCCCGGTCACAAGGCCGCAGGCCGCGACACCCACGACCCAACAAGGAGGTGAATTATGAACCAGTACGACCTGAACCTGATTCTGAACCCTAACCTCAGCGCCGAGCAGGTGGGCATCGAGAAGGAATACATCGAAGCCACTGTGAAAAACGCCGGCGGGGAAATCAGTAACCTGGACGAACTCGGCAACCGCCGACTCGCCTACGCCGTGAACAAGGACCGTGAGGGCTACTACCTGATGTACACCATCAAGAGCAGTGGTAACCCTGAGCAGAACATTGCCAGCACCCTGCGCCTGCGTGACCACGTGCGCCGCGTCCTGGTGGTCAAAGACCGCCCGGAATGGAAGACCAAGAAGGCCTGAAGCCCGTTACGCAATTGACGTAATGAGCCAGGTTTGTTATCTTACGGTCAACCTGCAAAGGCCGCACCGCCAGCAACTTCAAAGCCCAAGTACTTTCGCCAGCAACCCAAGGAGACCCTGTTATGGCCCGAGGCATGAACCACGTTTACCTGATTGGCGCACTCGCCCGCGACCCTGAACTGCGCTACACCCCCAGCGGGACCGCCGTATTCGAAGCCACTGTGGCTGGTGAAGACCACCTCATGGGCAACGACGGCCGCGAACGCAAACTGCCGTGGTATCACCGCGTCTCTATTCTGGGCAAACCTGCCGAGTGGCAGGCCGAACGCAACCTGAAAGGCGGCGACGCCGTGCTGGTTGAAGGCAGCCTGGAATACAGCCAGTGGGAAGCCCCGGAAGGCGGCAAACGCAGCATGGTGCGCGTCAAGGCCCTGCGCATGGAACAGCTGGGCACCCAGCCCGAGCTGGTGCAGGACGCCGGAGGCGGCGTTCGCATGGGCAGCGGCATGAACGAAGTGGTGCTGATTGGGAACGTCACCCGTGACCCCGACCTGCGCTATACCCCCGCCGGCGACGCGGTGCTTGGACTCGGCCTGGCCGTGAACGAGACCTGGACAGACCGGCAAGGGCAGAAGCAGGAAAAGACCCACTGGATTGACGTGACGCTGTGGCGCGACCTCGCTGAAAGCATGAAGGACCTCCGCAAAGGGGATCCGGTGCTCGTGCGTGGCCGCCTGGTGAACGAGGCGTGGACCGACCGTGACGGCAACAAGCGCAATTCCACCAAAGTAGAGGCGACGCGAGTCGAAGCCCTGTCCCGAGGCGCGGCCAGCCCCAATTCCGGGTACGCCGCAGCCACCCCCGCCGGACCTCGCCCCCAGACCGCGAGCAGTGCGGCGCGTCCCCAGAGCGGCGGCTCTAGCCAGCCGAGCCGGGCAGCGACCACGGGGAACCGTTCGGGCGGCTTAGATATTGATCAAGGTCTCGACGACTTCCCGCCAGACGAGGAAGACCTGCCGTTTTAAGCTGCGCCAACCGGCGCAGGTCTAAGGGTCCCAGTGGCATAGGGGCTAAGGAAGTACACCAGCTGCATTTCTCAGTCTCCTGGCCCCTTCAACCCTTAGCCCGCCTCTGAAGCGGCAGCTTCCTCCCCGGCGGTTTTAGAGGAATCCCCACATGACCCAAGGAAACAGCGCCGAGCGCAAGCCGCGCGGCAAGGGGCCCAAGCGCCCCCGCAAGCCCAAGGTTGACCCGTTCTCCATCGGAGAGCTGGAAATTACCGACTACAAAGACGTGAAGATGCTGCGCCGTTTTGTCAGCGACACCGGCAAGATTCTTCCCCGCCGCCGCACGGGCCTCTCGGCCAAGCACCAGCGCCGCATCGCGCAGACGATTAAAATCGCCCGCCAGCTGGCCCTGCTGCCCTACACCGAGAAGCTCGTCCGGAAATAAGGAGAATAGAGATGCAGATTATTCTTCTTGAACCCGGCAAGCTGGGCAAAACCGGCGATATCGTGAACGTCAAAGATGGCTACGCGCGCAACTGGCTGATTCCTCAGGGCATCGCCGCGCCGGCCACCAAGACCAACATGAAGAGCCTGGAGGCCCGCGTCCGTTCCCGCCAGAAGACCCAGGCAGCCGAAAAGGCCAGCGCCGAGGACCTCGCCAGCCGCCTGAATGGCGTGGCCGTGGAACTGAGCGTGCGCGCCGGCGAAGGCAAGATCTACGGCGCCGTGACCCACGCCGACGTGGCCGGGGCCCTGGACAAGCTGGGCTTTGATGTGGACAAGCGCCGCATTGACATGCCCAAGACGGTCAAGGAAATCGGCGAGTACGACATTGCCTACCGCGCCCACCCCGAAGTGACCATCCCCATGAAACTCGTGGTGCACGCCACGAAGTAAAGGTCACTGACCTGGCCCCGCCACTTTGGCGGGGTTTTTTTGGCCTGTATCTGCTGGATTGAAAAGAGCGGCCCTTCTCTATCCTCTCTGGCTTGTTTGTTGGCAGCTTACCTCTTGCGGTTATGGACCCAGTTGTGGGCGCCCTCTCCTGAACCGGGCCGGGCGCCCTAGAACCAAAACGTTTAAGGTCTGTTGGGCAACCCCTGTTGTCCCCGAAGCTCAGGTCTAATACGGATTCCGTCTATTCCGTTTACAAACCAGAACAGAACTGGTTTGCAAACTCCACGCCCGGAACCCACCCTGCTCCTGCTCGCTCTGCTCGGATTAAACCGTTTTTGCAAACGATTTAATCGGAGTCCGTATAAGCCGCCTCCGCCTGCCGCAGTGCGGCGCGCCGCTTTGGAGCTACACTGCGGGGCGAACGTTCATCCACACTTCAGTCAGGGCGGAGGCGTTCGCTTTTCTTACCCCAATCGGGGCGCGCGGGCCTGAGGGCCCCTCGCCTCATTCAACACACCCAAAGGAGCGCACCATGACGATGATTTGGCTTTGGCCCATCGTGGCGCTGCTGCTTGGATTGGTCGGGGGCTTTGTGTGGGGGCAGTCACGCGGCGCGCGCCAGCGGGCCGAGGTGGACAGCCGCCTTCAGCAGGAAGCCCAGCAAGAAGCGCAGCGCATTCGCACGCAGGCCGAGGACGCCGCGCGGGCCATGCGGGTAGAGGCCGACCAGACCAGGCAGGACGCCACCCGAAAAATGCAGGACGCCGCAGAACGGGAAACGCAGATGGCCCGTCAGAGCGCGGGTCTAGACGCCCAGCGCGAGCAGGTCAGCGCCCAGCGGGCCCAGCTGGACACCGAGCGCAGTCAGGCCAAGCAGGACGCCGCCCAGGAGCGTGAAGCCCTGGCCACAGACCGTCAGGACACCCGCCGCGAACGCGACGAGCTGAAGCGTGAAATCGAGCGCCTCAACCGCCGAGCTGAGCAGCTAGACGCCCGGGGTGAGAAGCTCGACACCTTGGAAGAACGCCTGGAAGACCGCGCCCGCAGCTTGACTGTGCAGGAACACGACCTATCTGAGCGGGCCCGGCAGGCCGACCTGCGGCTGTATGAGGTTGCAGGCCTCTCCCCCGAAGCCGCCCGCGCCGAGATTCTGGGCCGCCTGGACGCCGAACTGGAAGAGGAGAAGGCTATCCGGGTCAAGGCCATGCAGGAGCGGGCGACGGCGGAGGCGCGGCGCACGGCACGCCACGTGGTCGCGCAGGCCATCCAGCGCAGCGCCTCGGAGACGAGCGCTGCGCTGAGCGTTTCGGTGGTGCCGATTCCCAACGACGCCATGAAAGGCCGCCTGATTGGCCGCGAGGGCCGCAACATCCGCGCCTTTGAGGCCCTGACCGGCGTGGACCTGATTATTGACGACACCCCTGAAGCGGTCATTCTGTCCAGCTTCAACCCCGTGCGGCGCGAGGTCGCCAAGCATGTGTTGGACGCGCTGGTGGCCGACGGCCGCATTCACCCGACCCGCATTGAGGAAATGGTCCACAAGGCCCAGGATGAAATGAAGGTCTTCATGCACGCCCAGGGCGAGGAAGCCGCCATCGAGTCGGGTGTGGTGGGCATCAAGCCAGGGCTGGTGCAGCTACTAGGCCGCATGTACTTCCGCACCAGCTACGGCCAGAACGTCCTGAAACACTCCATTCAGGTGGCACACCTGACGGGCATCATGGCGGGCGAGTTGGGCTTAGACGCGGGCCTGGCCCGCCGCGCTGGCCTGATGCACGACGTGGGCAAGAGCATTGACCGCGAGATTGACGGCACCCACGTCGAGATTGGCATCAACCTCGCCAAGCGTTTCGGCGAACCCGCCGAGGTCATTGACGCCATTGCCCACCACCACGACCCCGAGAACGGCGAGACGCTGTACTCGGTGCTGGTGGCCGCCGCCGATGCCATCAGCGCGGCCCGGCCCGGCGCCCGCCGCGAAGAACTCGAATCGTATGTGCGCCGCCTGGAGCAGCTGGAGCAGATTGCGGTCTCGTTTCCTGGCGTGCAGCAGGCCTACGCCATTCAGGCCGGGCGTGAGGTCCGCGTAATTGTGCAGCCTGAAAGGGTCACCGACGCCCAGGCCACCCTGCTGGCCCGCGAGATTGCGGGGCGCGTGGAGCAGGACATGGAATACCCCGGCCAGGTGCAGGTGACCGTGGTGCGCGAGAGCCGCGCGGTGGAAGTGGCGAGGTAAAGACAGGGGCGCGGGAGGCGGTGAGCAGGAGCCGCCGCCTCCCGTGCATAAAGCCTGAACTCGTCCGGAACATTCAGGTCACAGACAATGATTTTCCTGTCCCTGGATTGAGGTTGACCGCCGCTGTATACCACGCTATAGTGTTGGACATCACCGCCCAAGAGGCGGCTTTTTTATTTGGTCTAAGGCTTCACGCTGCCTCGTACTGCTCTGACCCTGCATAACATCAACCCAGACGCAGAGGCCAGCCCGCGCCCACACGTCATTTTCGTCCTCATGTCTTTAAAGTTGACGAGACCTGCATATCGCGCTATTCTTTTCTTATCACCGCCAAAGAAGGCGGATTTTTTTGTTTTAGAGCGTTTCTAGGAGGTCAAGCGCGGTCTGGGCCAGGCTCAGGTCAGCCTGGGCGGGGCGACCGGGCGCGGCCAGAGGCGTCAGGCGGTGCACATCTGCCTGCACCTGTTGCCTGAGCAGCGCGTCCCCGCACCTCAGCAGGTGCGGCCCGTAGCGCAGCGCCACATCCAGCGGTAGCCCGTCGTAGACCGGGTCGGGGCCAGGTCTACGCTCCAGACGCAACACGGGGTAGGCCCAGTGGCCCGCCACTAGCGCCTCCTGCCGCAGCCCATACCCGTGCGCCCAGGCCCAGCGGCGCAGCGGCTCAGCGCTGTCGTTGGGCTGCAAGACAAGGGCGGGCGGCACCCGCAGCGGCTCGCGGGTTAGGATGCCCAGCATGGTCTGGGCGCCCATCCCCGTGATGCTGACACTGTCTACCTCGCCCAGCGCCAGTGGGGCGAGGCCGTCACCCGCACGGACCTCCAGCCGCTCCCCCAGGCCGGCACGCGCCACATTCCGGCGCGCATGGGCCAGCGGGCCAGGATTCAGCTCCACGATGATGCCGCGCTCAATTCGGCCCAGCTGAAGCAGGCGCAGGGGCAGGTGTGCGTGATCACTGCCGATATCGGCGTGACACCTCGCCTGCACCAGGGCCAGCACTGCCGAAAGCCGGGCGTCAAGGCTGGGCACGGTCCGGGGCAGCCTCCGCTGTGGGGTGGACACGGTGACCGCCCTGCCGGCTCAAAATGACCGAATAGGTGCCCACCGCCAGAATGACCGCCGCCAGCGCTGCGCCGTACACCAGGATGTCGCCGCCACCCTTCCATTCCAGGGCCACGCTGAAAAAATTCACGGCCAGCGCCACGACCACGATGCCGATCAGTTTCTGTTTCAGGTCATCAAACGATTCGATATGCAGCCAGGCCGGCACGTTCTGTATGCGGCTGACGAACAGACTTTGCAGCCCAAACGAGATAATCAGCAGCGCCACCCCAATCAGGAGGGTGTCGGCCTGCTCTACCGCCGCGATAATCAGGGTCTTGGTGGTTTCGGCGTCGCCCAGGCGGCCCAGCGCGGCGCGGATAGTCACATACGCCTGGGCGATGGCGGCCACGAACAGCGCCAGACTGAAGGCGAAGGCACTCAGTACCCCCAGTTCGACAATCAGCCGCGTAAAGCCGAAAGCGCCCCCCAGAGTGCGCCGCCGGGTGGCACTGAGGACCGGCGCCGCCCGCTTTCCAGCCGCTGACCGGCCCTTCACAGCGCTCCGTCCCCTGCCAGGGGCCGCACCTCATCCCCTTCCCGGATGACACCGCCCTGAATCACGCGGGCCGTCAGGCCACCGTGACCGCGCACAGCGTTGTATCCGCCTTCGCCCAGATTCTCTTCCATGCGCGAGCAGGGGTGGCACTCACCCGTGCCTTCGAGAATCACCTCGCCTATCTGAAACCGCCGGTCTTTCAGGGCCAAGAGCGGCAGGCCACTGACCACGATGTTGCGCCGCAGTTGCTCTGGCGTGACTTCGGCGCAGCCTGCAAGGGCAGCAATTACTGGCAGATGTTCCGCCTGAATCAGCGTGACCTGGCGGCGGCCCGGCCCACCCGGCACAGGGGCCGCGCGGCTGGCCGGGGCCGCCTCTCCCGTTTCGCCGGTCAGCGCCGTCAGCCGGGGCGGGGCCAGCTTGCCGTGGTCACCGATCAGCCCGACCAGGGGGTGCGCCTGAACTTCGGGCACCCGCTGGACAGGCGCGCGCCGCGCGGGCCGCAGCCCCAGCCAGTCCACCCGGCCCGGCCCGGCAAAGGTCGCGCGCAGTTCGTGCATGGTTTTCACGCCCGCCATGCTTGCACAGACGGCCCCAGCTCTCTACGGCACCCGGCCTTGCTATGCTGCGGGGCATGAGGCGCCTGACCCGACGTGCCCAACCTGATGAGTACTATCGTCCCCGCCGCTAGGTGGGGGTCAGTCAAGCCTGAAATCCAACCCTGAAAGCGGCGAACTTGCTCAGCGAGTCCGCCGTTTTTGCCCTGGAGTGCCCATGAACGAGATTCGCCGGAACCTGCCTGTCAACGAACAACTGGAGAGCCTGAAGCGCGGCGTGGTGGATCTGGTCAGCGAGGATGACCTGCGCCGCAAGCTGGAGCGCAGCCGCGAGACGGGCGTGCCGCTGCGGGTAAAGCTGGGGGCCGACCCCACCCGCCCCGACCTGCACCTGGGCCACGCGGTCATCCTGCGCAAGATGCGCCAGTTTCAGGACCTTGGGCACAAGGTCATCATGCTGATCGGCGACTTCACGGCCATGATCGGGGACCCCAGCGGCAAGAGTAAAACCCGCCCGCCCCTGACCCTGGAACAGACGCGCGAAAACGCCCGCAGCTACCTCGAACAGTGCCGCCTGGTGCTGCGGGACGAGCCCGAGGTGCTGGAAATCCGTTACAACGGCGAGTGGCTCGAACCCATGGGCTACGCCGACGTGATTCGCCTGGCCAGCCGCTACACGGTGGCCCGCATCATGGAGCGCGATGATTTTAAAAAGCGCTTTGAGGGCGGCGTGCCCATCGCTGTGCATGAACTGCTGTACCCGCTGACCCAGGGTTACGACTCGGTGGCGCTGGAAGCCGACGTGGAACTGGGCGGCACCGATCAGCTGTTTAACAACCTCGTGGGCCGGGCCCTGCAGCGTGACTACGCCCAGGAGCCGCAGGTGGTCATGACCCTGCCGCTGCTGGTGGGCCTGGACGGCACCGAGAAGATGTCCAAGAGCCTGGACAATTACATCGGCCTGACCGACGAGCCGCACGCCATGTTTGCCGGCCTGATGAAGGTGCCCGACCCGCTGCTGGAAAACTACTTCACCCTGCTGACGGATCTGCCACGTGACCAGGTAGAAGCCCTGCTGGCTGGCCACCCCGTCGCCGCCCACCGCGAGCTGGCGCGCGCTGTGGTGGCCTGGTTTCACCCTGAGGCGGACCTGGCTGCGGCTGAGGCCCGGTTCAAGGCCGTGGCCAAGGGCGGCATTCCAGAAAATCTTCCCGTAGTGCCCGTTCCTGCCAGCGAGCTGAATGACGAAGGGCGCATCAGCCTGGCCAAACTGGTCGTCCTGGCCGGCCTGGAACCCAGCAACGGCGCGGCCCGCAAACTGATGCAGAACAAAGGCCTGAAGTTGAATGGCGAGACCTTCACGGACCCACAGGGCACCCTGAGCCGTGACCAGCTCTCGGCAGAGGGCGGCGCGGTGCTTCAGAGGGGCAAGGACAAGTTCGCGCGGCTGGTCCTGGGCGTAGGCCACCTCTGACCTTCACGGGGCCTTCATGGAGCTGTCAGGCGCTTTGAGGGCCCTGTGCCATCAGCCCTGCAAACGCAAAGTTATACACAGGCGACTGTGGACAACCGGCACAGGCTGTGGACAACGGCCAGCACACACAAAACCCTGTGGACAACACAGGACTTATCCACAGGGACGGTGTGGAAAAACCCCGTCCCTGTGGATAAAAAGTTGACCTATTCCTGACAGTGCTGACCCACTACAACCGCAGTTGGTCCTCGCGCAGCCGCTCCACACGCAGCATGTTGGTGGTGCCGCGCACGCCAAACGGCACGCCAGCGGTAATGACATACCGGTCGCCGACATCGGCCAGGCCGCTGCGGCGCAGCTCATCGTTGGCAATCCGCACCATGTCGTCGGTATTCCGAGGGTCTTCGCTCAGGACCGGCACCACACCCCACACCAGGGCCAGCTGGTTGCGGGTCTGTTCGTTGGGCGTCAGGGCCAGGATGGCCAGGGGCGGGCGGTTCTTGGCTATCCGCGAGGCGGCGCCGCCGGTGCTGGTAAAGGTCACGATGGCCGGCGAATCCAGCTTCTCGCCGATGTTGCAAGCCGAAGAAGCAATGGCGTCCTGCGCCAGTTCAGTGTCAATCACCAGTTGCCGCTGAAGCATCTTATAGTGCTCGCTGTCCTCGGCTTCATGGGCGATGCGGGCCATCATGGCGACCGACTCCACGGGATACAGCCCCGCCGCCGATTCCGCCGAGAGCATCACGGCGTCGGTGCCGTCGTAAATGGCGTTTGCCACGTCCGACGCCTCAGCGCGCGTGGGCCGGGGCAGGTTAATCATGCTTTCCAGCATCTGCGTGGCGGTGATGACCGGCTTGCCGGCCTCACGGCACAGGCGAATCAAACGCTTCTGGATGGTGGGCACCTGCTCGGGGCGCATCTCCACGCCCAGGTCGCCGCGCGCCACCATGATGCCGTCCACTTCCTTCAGGATGTCCTCGAAGCGGTCCACGGCCTGAGGCTTTTCGATCTTGGCCATCAGCTTGGCGCGGCTGCCGAAGCGCGACAGGTAGTGGCGGGCCAGCAGCAGGTCGTCGCGCGACCGCACGAAGCTCAGGGCCACCCAGTCCACGCCCAGCTCGGCGCCAAATTCCATGTCCTGCACGTCTTTTTCGGACAGCGCCGGCACCGAGAGGTCGGCCTCGGGCACGTTGATGCCCTTGTTGTTCTTCAGCACACCGCCAATCACGACGGTGGTGTGCACCTCCTGGCCACGCACACTGTCCACGCGCAGGGCCATGTTGCCGTCGTCAAGCAGCAAGGCCATGCCCTGCTGCACGTCATGCACCAGCCCTTTGTAGGTGCTGGAGACGCGCTCGGCGTCGCCTTCAACGTCGTCCATCGTGATGATGAACTTGTCGCCGGGGTGCAGGGTCACGGCGCCGTCCTTGAAGCGGCCCACGCGAATCTTTGGGCCTTGCAGGTCCTGCAGAATGCCGATGGCCACGCCTTTCTGGGCGGCCAGTTCGCGCACCATCTGCACTGTCTGGCGGTGGTCCTCGCGGTCCCCGTGGCTGAAGTTCATGCGCACGACGTTCATGCCCGCATCAATCATGCGGCCCAGAACCTCTGGGGAACGGCTGGCGGGGCCGACGGTCGCCACGATCTTGGTGGCGCGGTCAATATCTGTCATCTGCATCTTGGAATCCTTTCCATCCGCTTTGAAAGAGGCGGGCGGCAGGGGCAATACCCCACCGCCCGGCCCGGTCGCTTAACGCAGCGCCTGGCGGCCTGGATACACGGCGCGGTCGCCCAGGCTGTCTTCAATGCGCAGCAGCTGGTTGTACTTCGCGATACGGTCCGAACGGCTAGCCGAGCCGGTTTTAATCTGCCCGGCGTTGGTGGCCACCGCCAGGTCGGCGATGAAGCTGTCTTCGGACTCGCCGCTGCGGTGCGAAATAACGGTGCCGTAGTGGTGGCGCTTGGCCAGCTCAATGGCGTCCATGCTCTCGGTCAGGCTGCCGATCTGGTTGACCTTAACCAGAATCGCGTTGCCCACCTTGCTGTCAATGCCGCGCTGCAATCTCTCGGGATTGGTCACGAACAGGTCGTCGCCCACCAGCTGCACGCGGTCCCCAATCTTGGCGGTCAGGGCCGCCCAGCCGTCCCAGTCGTCTTCGGCCAGGCCGTCCTCAATGCTGACAATCGGGTAACGGCTGGCCCAATCCGCCCAGAAATCCACCAGCTCGGCGGTGGACAGGATGCGCCCCTCGCTTTCGAGGTGGTACTGACCGTCCTTATACAGTTCGGTCACAGCGGGGTCCAGCGCAATGGCGATGTCTTTCCCCGGCTCGTACCCAGCCTTCTGAATGGCTTCGAGCAGCACGTCCAGCGCTTCTTCGTTGCTCTTGAGATCAGGCGCAAAGCCGCCTTCATCGCCCACGTTGGTGTTGTAGCCTTTGGCCGACAGCACTTTCTTCAGGGTGTGGAAGGTCTCGGCGCCGTAGCGCAGCGCTTCGCGGAAGCTCGGGGCCCCCACAGGCATGACCATAAATTCCTGAAAGTCCACCGAGTTATCGGCGTGCGCGCCCCCGTTGATGAGGTTCATCATGGGCACGGGCAGCGTCTTGGCGTTGCTGCCCCCCAGGTAACGGTACAGCGGCACATTCAGCTCAGCGGCGGCCGCGCGGGCGGTGGCCAGGCTGACGGCCAGAATGGCGTTGCCGCCCAGCTGGCCCTTGTTGGGGGTGCCGTCCACAGCCATCAGGGCGGCGTCGACAGCGGCCTGCTCGCTGGCGTCCAGGCCCACGACAGCCGGGCCCAGGGCTTCATTGACGTTCTTGACGGCCTGCTGAACACCTTTGCCCAGGTAGCGGCTGCCGCCGTCACGCAGTTCCAGCGCCTCATGGGTGCCGGTGCTGGCGCCGCTGGGCACGATGGCGCGGCCAAGAAGACCGCTGTCGAGGTGAACTTCGGCTTCCACGGTGGGGTTCCCGCGAGAGTCCAGCACTTCACGGGCCAACACTTTCTGAATCTTCATCCCTGTCTTCCTCCCCGAATTGTCCTTTCGCGCGGCGAAAGGTGTACCGCAGACACTATAAGCGTGGGTGCTCCTGACACGGTAAACCCGGTCTAACGTTCAAGCCTCATGGCCCCGCGCCGGCCCTGGGTGGCCCCTTAGACGCGCAGCGTGACCATGACAGCCATGTACCCCCCGCCGCCTGCCGCGCGGAAGATAGCAGGGCTGGTGGAGCCAGAGAACAGCAACTCCGCCTCTCCCTCAATGGGCCCCAGGGCGTCCAGCACGTGCCGGGCGTTAAAAGCCAGGCTCATGGCCGGCTCGGTGCCGCCCTGCACCACGTCCAGGGTGTCCTGTGCGCGGCCGTAGTCACCTTCGGCGGCCAGGCGCAGCTTGCCTTCAGACACCAGAAATTCCACCCGGTTGTTGGCGTTTTTGTCGGCCAGAACCGCCACCCGGTTGACCGCCTCTTTGAGTGCCGTGGCTGGCAGAGTGACCTGTAACTTAATTTCCTTGGGAATCACGCGCTCGTAATCGGGAAAGTCGCCGTCCAGCAGCTTGAGGTTCATCCGCACGCGGTCGGTGGTCACACTCAGCTGCCCGTCGCCGTAAGTAAAGCGGGCCTCACCATCCCTGAGCACGCGAATCAGTTCATCTACGCTGCGCGCCGGAATAATCAAGTTGCGCCCGTCGCCGCTGGCAGGAAAGTCGCGGATGGCCACCCGGTAACCGTCGGAAGCCACAACCCGCGCGCCGTCCGGACGGTGTTCGAGTTTGATACCCCGGAACACGGCCTGAAAGGCCTCATTGCTGGCGGCGTAACGCACACTGGCAAAAGCGCGGGCCAGTTCACTGGCATCCAGGCTTAGGTCAGCCTGGGTAGGGAAGCTCAGCGGCGGATACGCCTCGGTGTCGCCGGTCTGCAACTTGAAATCCGAGCCGCCAGCCCGCACCGAGAGTTCCTGCCCATTTAGTTCCAGCTCGACCAGCTCACCACCTAGATTCCGGACAATCTGGGCGAACAAGTGAGCGGGGACCACAAAGTTCTGCGGCTTCTGCACCTCTGCGGGCACAAAGCAGGACAGGTCAATTTCGAGGTTGGTGCCGCTGAGGGTCAGGCCAGCCTCACTGGCCTCGACTTTCAGGGACGTCAGCAGAGGGTTGCTGTTGCGGCTGGGGATGACCCGTTCAAGAAGGCCCAGGCCTTCGCTCAAGATTTTTTTGGTGACGTTGACGTTCATGCCTTGCCTCTCTGTCTGGTCTCTATCTTTTACCTGTTTTTAAACTTAAAAAAGATAGTAGTAGTAGTAATAGGGCCTGTGGAAACTGTGGATAAGTGGGTTAGAGTCCCGCCAGGCGCGGAAACAGCCTGTGGATAAAAATGTGGATAAGTGGCACTTCCCTGTGGATATCCTGTGGATAAAGTCGGGAGTTATCCACATGTGGAAAACCAGCATCAGTTATCCACAACTTTATCCACAGAAAAAACGGGGTTATCCACAGCTTATCCACAGGGTTATCCACAGCTTGTGAAACTACGCACACCGTTTTGGAACGGATTTTGGAACTTAATTCGGTCGGGGCTAAATAGAAGGCAATCATTATGCCTGAATGTCCTTGTCGTCCGTGCCCTGCATCCGGCGTCTCAGGAAGTCCACCGAAGCGGTCAAATCCGAATCCTTACCCAGCGCTTCTGTCACCTTGCTGATGGCATGCATGACGGTGGAATGGTCACGGCCGAAAAACTGACCGATTTCGGGCAGCGAGTGGTCAGTCAGCTCGCGGATCAGGTACTGGGCCACCTGCCGGGCCAGCACCACCTCGCGCACCCGGCCTGCGCCCCGAATGACATCGGAGGGCATGTTGTAGTGGGCGGCCACCTGACGCAAGACGTCCATCATCTCGACCTTGACTTCCTGCGGCGCAAAGACATTGCTCAGGGCCTTGGCCGCCACGGCGCGGGAAAAGGCCACGTTATTCAGGCTGGAAAACGCCACCACACGCATCAAGGCGCCTTCCAGCTCACGGATGTTGCTTGTGACCTGCCGGGCAATCAGTTCCAGCACTTCCTGAGGAATGTCGATGCGGTTGTGTTCGGCGTTCATCTTGAGGATCGCCACGCGCGTCTCGAACTCTGGAGACTGAATATCGGTAATGAGGCCCCATTCAAAGCGGCTGCGCAGCCGGCCTTCGAGCGTCTGAATGTCTTTGGGTGGCCGGTCAGAACTGAGGATGATCTGCTTGTGGTTCTCGTAGAGCGCGTTGAAGGTATGGAAAAACTCCTCCTGCGTGCGCTCTTTGCCCGCCAGAAACTGAATATCGTCCACCAGCAGCAGGTCCACCGAGCGGTAGCGGTTGCGAAACTGGGTCATCCGGTCTTCGCGGATGGCGTTAATCAGGTCGTTGGTAAACGATTCGGTCGAGACATACTCGATGCGCTTGCCGGGAAAGCGCTCGGTCATGTAATGCCCAACCGCATGCATAAGGTGGGTTTTGCCCAGGCCCACGTCCCCATAGATAAACAGAGGATTGTAGGCCTTGCCCGGCGACTCGGCGACGGCTAGCGCCGCGGCGTGGGCGAGGTTGTTGTTGGGCCCCACCACGAAATTTTCGAAGGTGTATTTGGGGTTCAGCACTTTGCGGTTTTCGGTCAGGGCCGGCACACTGGGCGCCGCGCGGCCCACGGGTGCAGGCGGCGGCGGTGGTGGGTCGGTCGGCAGCAGCAGGGCGTCCTGTGCGGCGGGCAGCACCTGAAAGCTGACCTGCGGATTCTGTGCGCCCAGCGAGCGAAGGGCATCTTCCAGCAGTTCGAGGTAGTGCTTGCGAAACCACTCCTGTGCAAACGAGTTGCGCACCCCCAGCACCAGCGAGCCTTCCTGAACGCCCAGATTTTTCACCGGGGCAAACCACGTATGGTATTCAACCTCTGAAATATTCTTGCGAACGTACTCCAGCACGTCCGTCCAGATTTCCTGCGAGATAAGCCGCACCTCCCTTCAGAGCAGTCCTTAACGCGGGGGCCAGCATACCACCCGGTTCTCACTGTTCTCGGGTCAAGAGAAAGAGGGGATGTCAGGCCGGGTTTTCTCTCCTGCCGGCCAGCACCTCTGCCTCCCGCTCAGGCGTCAAGACGTAAGACAGGTGGGCATGCTGACTCCACTCTCGGGTGTCCCGTACGGTTACCGCTGGGTCTGTCAGGGTCAGGCCCGCCGCCTGTGCCCGCTCGGCGCTGATGTCCATCAGGCCGCCATATTCGCTGCTGTCCGGAATGTAGAGAGGCAATTCCTGAAAGCCCAGCCCTTGTGCCTCTAGTACGGCCTCATCCAGCCAGACCGGCTGCGCAATGCCCAGTACGCGGGCGAACTCGGCCCAGGTCAGGCGCGGGCCGGCCAGATTGAAGACGCTGCCCACGCCTGCTTCGACGGCTTTCACCGCAAAGCGGGCGAGGTCGCGGGCATCAATGACCTGCACATGGTCTTGCCCGGTGCCAGGCAGCAGGGTCTCCCCTCCCCTGCTGGCGCGGTCCGGCCAGTACGGGTAACGGGCGGTGTGGTCATACGGCCCGGCCACGATTTGTGGGCGGAAGATGGTAGCCCGGTCGCCGTAGACCTCCTGCACAATGCCCTCACAGGTCACCTTGAGGGGGCCGTAGGTTTCGTTGGTCACATCGGTGATGTCCTCGGCGGCGGGTGGGAATAGGGGGGCGCTCTCACGCACTGGATGCCCGGCGGGCGTGGCATACACGCTGGCGGTGCTGATAAAGAGGTAGCGGCCCACCCGGCCCCGCAGCGCCTCGGCACTGGCCCGTACCTGCCGGGGCGTATAGCCGCTGACATCCACGCAGGCGGCCCAGGTGCGGGCGGCCAGGGCTTCCAGACCTGCGGGCCCCTGGCTGCGGTCGCCGCGCAGCCGCTCGACTTCGGCGGGCAGGTCATCGGCGCTCTGGCCGCGCGTCAGCACGGTGACGCGGTGCCCCGCCGCCAGAAAAGCCAGCACGATATGCCGCCCCACGAACTTGGTGCCGCCCAGAACCAGAATGTCCATGCCTCTATCCTGTCACCTATGGCAGGCCAACAGAGATGAAGGTCCGGTTTACACCGGGGCGCGTGCGGGTCCGGCTGGACGACTTGGAACTGGCGGCTCTGGTCAGGAGTGAGGCGCTGAGCGTGGCCGTGGCCTGGCCGGGTGGCGGATGGACTCTGACCTTGAACCCGCAGGCGGAGGGCCTGCAAGGTGAGGGCGGTGGGCTGGTGGTGGGGCTGCGTTCCCGCTTGCCCACACTGCTTGACCCAGTAGAAGAAGGCGTGACCCTGCCAGGACCGCCGCGTGTGGTGATTGAAAAGGACTTCGGCCCACAACATCTGTAATCCGGGCTCGGATCAAACCGTTTTTGCAAAAGATTGAATCCGAGCCAACTCGCACAGCTCTAGAAGGCAGTTCCTCAAATCCGTAGGAGAGCGACAAGGAAAACCGCAGCGGACGGACGGAGTTGGTGAATCGGTTCTATTCCACTTTACTGGCGATACAGACGGAAGCCTAACGCCGAACCCAGCGGCCTCCGGTTTCTTCCACCAGCCCCAGCAGTTGCAGCATGACCAGCGCCGTCTGAAGTTCGGCCAGCGGCAGCCCAGTCTGGCCTTGAAGGTCGTCCAGGGTCACCGGTCCACGCAGCGCCGCCAGCACGCGCGTCTGCTCTGGGGGCAGGTCGGGGAGTGGCTGAACGGGCACGCGCCCCCAGCCCAGTTCCTGCAGGATGTCGTGCGCGCTCTCGGTCAGGACGGCGCCGTCACGCAGGAGCTGATGAGGGCCAGCGGCCCTGGGGTCCCCGGCGCGGCCCGGCACCGCAAACACCGTGCGCCCACATTCCAGCGCGTGGGTGGCGGTAATCAGAGACCCCGATTTGCGCTCGCCTTCTACGACCACCGTGCCGGCCGACAAGGCCGCGATCAGGCGGTTGCGAATTGGAAAAAGGTGCTGCGCCGGACCAGTGCCCAGCGGCGATTCGCTCAACAGGGTCAGGCGACTGGCCAGGGCCTTGTTCTCGCTGGGGTAAATCACGTCCACCGCGCTGCCCAGGACGCCGATGCTCACGCCGCCTGCCTCCACCGCCGCGCCGTGGGCGGCCGTGTCAATGCCCCGGGCCAATCCACTGACCACCACCACGCCCGCGCGGGCCAGGTCGGCGGCCAGCATCCGGGTAAAGGCGGCGCCGTGTGGACTGGCCGCCCGGGTGCCCACGATCCCGATGGCGCGCGGCACCGTGGGGAGTGCTGGTAGCTCGCCTTTCACCCATAGGACGGCCGGCGGGTCACTCAGGGCGTCCAGCGCGGGCGGGTAACCTGGCAGGCCCCGGTACAGCAGGGTGACGCCCACCTCGGCGGCCCTGGTCTGCTCGGCGCGGGCCAGGGCCTCGGCTTTAGGGTCGCCAATGGCCGCCACGCTTCGGGAGTCCAGGCCCGGCACCTCGCGCAACGCGGCCCGCGTGGCCCTCAGGGCCGCCGCCGCTCCTCCGAAATGTTGCCGGAGCGCCTCAATGCGCCGTGGTCCCACCTGCGGCGTCAAGCGCAGAATCAGCAGGGCCAGCGCTTCGTCAGGCGGTGAGGTCGGCGGGTCAAACAGAGAGGCGCTGGTCACCCGGTCAGCATACGGGGCGGGGCCGGCGGCTCAGGCCGCAGATGCCGCCAGACAGGACCTCTAGTCGTCCTCGTCGCCCAGCGCCGCGCCCGGAATGGTCAGGGTAAACACAGCGCCGCCCTGCGGGCTGTTGGTTCCGCTCAGGTCTCCACCGTGCATGCGGGCAATCTGGCGCGACACGCTGAGGCCCAGGCCGCTGCTGCCCGCGCCGCTGACAAAGGGTTCAAAGATTTGCTCGCCCAGTTCAGGCGGGAGCCCAGGGCCGCTGTCCTGTACGGTAAACGTAACCTGCTCGGACGTTTCGGCCAGCGTGATGGTCACGGTTCCTTCTGGCCCGGCAGCGCGCCGCCCGTTAGCCAGGAGGTTGCGCAGCGCCTGGGTCAGCCGGTCGGGGTCACACAGAATGCCGCCCGCCCAGTTCCCCAGAAACTGCGTGCCCGGCACCAGCCGGTCCAGGCGCCCTTGCAGGGTACGCGCCGGGATGTAGTGCCAGGCCAGTTTCAGTTCCAGTTGACCGCGCGCCAGCTGCATCAGGTCCTGGGTGGTAAAGGTCAGCTCGTCGGCCACCAGGGCGGCGCGGGCCACCTCGGCGTCGCCGGTGCGGTCTTCGGCGCGCTTCAGGCTGGCTTTCAGGACGGTCAGTGGTGCGCCTAGCTCATGCACAATCTGGCCCAGCAACTGCTTCTCGCGGGCCTGCCCAGCCTCAATGCGGACCAGCAGGCGGTTGATGGCCGCCAGCAGGCGGTGCACCTCGTCCTCCCTAGCAGGCAGCGGCAGAGGGCTCAGGCTGTGGGTGGGGTCAATGCGGTCTGCGAGGTTGGCCGCCGCTTCCAGGCCGGTCAGCGCCTGCCGCCCCACCCACCACCCGGTCAGCAGCAGCACTGCGGGGGCGACAATCAGGGCCAGGAGGAGGGCACTCAGGGCGCTCTGGCGGGCGGCCAGCAGGTCGTCTTCGGGCAGACCCACCCAGAGGGTGCCGTAGTCGCCGGCCTTGCGCTTGACCGCGCGCACAGTCGTGTTCTGAACGGGGACGCGGGCCAGGTCGCCAAACACGTAGCCGGTGTCCTGATAGTCGCGCAGCG
This sequence comes from Deinococcus betulae, assembly GCF_020166395.1. Taxonomy (NCBI): domain Bacteria; kingdom Thermotogati; phylum Deinococcota; class Deinococci; order Deinococcales; family Deinococcaceae; genus Deinococcus; species Deinococcus betulae. The sequence continues at coordinate 21,858 of NZ_JAIQXU010000039.1, forward strand.
CCGGGCTGGCGTAGGTGACCTGCCCGGCCGGGTTCACCACCAGGGTGTAGGCTCCAGCTCCCCCGGCGCTGCTGCCCAGGCCCCCCCCGGTGTTGGTAAAGGCCCCGGCCAGCGTGTCGGCCCGCTCGTTCAGGCGGTCCACAAACTGCCGCTCCATGCTGCCCAGCAGCAGCAGGACCACGCCCAGGGTCATCAGCGCAATCAGGGCCAGGGCCAGCGCGCTGTAGGTCAGGGCCAGCCGAAAGCGCAGCGAGTGGCGCCAGGCCACCCGCGCCGAATACAGCCCGGCGCCGGGCGTCAGCCGCGCGGCCCGGGGCGTTCCTGGGGGAAACGCTGCGGGCCGCGCAGGGGAAGGCGCAGAGTCAGGCACGCTAGGCCTGCAGCACGTAACCGACGTTGCGAATGGTGCGGATGCGCAGGTCGCTGTCCGCGTGTTCCAGCTTCTTGCGCAGCTGCGAGATGCGGACCTCCACCGAGTTGCTGTTGGGCGTTTCCCAGCCGTACAGATGCGACTCTATGTCCGCGCGCGAGAACACCCGCTCGGGCGTGCGCATCATCAGCTCCAGAATGCGCGCCTCATGTTCAGTGAGGTTCACGTTCTTGTCGTTCACCGTCATCAGCAGCGAACTGGTGCTGAGGCTGGTGTTGCCCAGATTGACGCCCGTGCCTGCTGCCGTGCGGCGCAGCAAGGCCGTGATGCGGGCATCCAGTTCCGGCATCGCAAAGGGCTTGGTCAGGTAGTCGTCGGCGCCCGCATTGAGGCCCGCCACCCGCTCTTGCACCCCGCTGCGTGCTGACAGAACCAGCACGGGTGTACTGGAATACTGACGCAGCGCCTGCACCAGGTCCAGGCCGTCGCCGTCGGGCAGGTTGAGATCCAGCAGAATCAGCTGGGCGGTGTGGGTCCCCAGCCACGCCTGCGCGTCTTTCAGGGTGGCGGCGTGCTGCACCTGATAGTCGGCCGACAGGTACTCCTTGAGCAGCGGCCCCAGGTGCGGGTCGTCTTCAACAATCAGAATCTGAGCCAGCATGTTTCTCCTTCAGCGCCGCATTCGGGCGCCCCTGTCCTGAGATGGTAACGCGCGGCACGGAGCCTGACCTTTAAGAAATCTGTGGAGGGTGGGCTGCCTCCCGCGCCCGGAGCGCCTACTTATTGCCCGAATTGCGCAGGCCCGGCAGGCTGAGACTCTGTCCAGCGGGCTGCACGCCCAGCGACAGCTTGAACCCCGAGAGCAGGCGGCTTAGCGACTGACCACCTTCCAGGGTCAGTTGCCCATCCTCCAGGGTGCCCACATAGCGGCTTTTCAGGGCCGACAGCCCGCCGCGCGTCCGTTCCTCCTCGGTGGGCGCAAACAGCACGACCACCGGACCGCTGTAATCGGTCACCAGGCGGAGGGTCACGCGCCCGCCGCTGCTCTCGCCGTCGCCCAGCTTGGTCAGCAGGTCGCGGTCCCAGACGATCAGTTTCAGAGCGCTGGCGGGCGTGGCCAGCACCAGCAGGGTCAGCAGGGCAAGGATGAATCGGGGCATAGGAATCAGGTGCAGCTCCAAAGAGAGGGGAAGGGCGGTGGCAAAAGGCCACAGGGGCCTGTGACTGTCCAGAGTACCGCGCAGGGCTGACGGTTTCCTGAAGTGCAGGACACAGTGGGACACAAATGAACGCTCGGTCAGATCATGATAAAGGCAGACTGGGAGGGGCGCCAGTCTGCCGGAAGATTGAGCGGGGTACTGGATTTACATCGCTTCGAGCATCAGCCGGTCGGGATTTTCCAGCAGGCGGATGACTTCTTTGCAAAAGCGCGCGGCCTCGGCGCCGTCCACCAGGCGGTGGTCGAACGACAGGCTGAGGTACATCATGTGAGCCACTACGATCTCGTCGTATTCATTGACGATGGGCCGCTTCACGATGGAGTGAACTCCCAGGATGGCGGCGTCGGGCACGTTGATGATGGGGAACGAGAACAGCGCGCCAATCGAGCCGATGTTCGTGATGGAAAAGGTGCTGCCCGCCAGCTCATCGGCCTGCAACTTCCCGGCCTGCGCGCGGCCGGCCAGGTCGGTCACTTCGCGGGCGAGATCAAAGACGCTCTTGTGGTTCACGTCTTTGATGACAGGCACCGTCAGGCCGGCGTCGGTGGCGACCGCCATGCCGAGGTTGTAGTAGCGCTTCTGCACGATTTCCTGGGTGGCCTCGTCGAAAGAGGTGTTCAGGCTGGGGAATTTGCGCAGGGCCACGGTGACGGCCTTGAAGATAAAGGGCAGGTACGACAGCTTGACCCCGGAAGCCGCCGCTTCGTCCTTGACGCGGGCGCGGAATTCGACCAGTTTGGTCAGGTTCACCTCGTCCACCGTCAGGGTGCGCACGGTGTAGAGGTGGCTGGCCTGCATCTGGGTGCTGATGGCCCGGCGCATGCCACGCAGGGGCACGCGGTCTTCCAGGGCCTCGTAGCCCTTGGGCGTGCGGTACTGCACGGGGGCAACGGGCAGGCCGCTCGCGCCGGCTTTGGCGGCCTGAGCCGGCGCGCTCTGGGCTGGGGCGTTCTGAGACGGCGCCGCCTGAGCGGAAGCGGCCTGCTCGCGGTGGGCCAGCACGTCCGGCACGCGGATGCGGCCATTGGGGCCGCTGCCCTGTACCTGGGCCAGGTCCAGGCCCAGTTCGCGGGCCAGTTGCCGCGCGGCGGGAACCGCCAGCACCCGGCCGTCGGCGCGGCCGGCGGGGGCCGGTTCGCGGTTCAGGATGCTGCCGACGCCGCCCGTGTAGGTGCCCGGCGCGCCGCTGCCCGCCAGGTTCTCGCCGGCGCGGTTGGTCAGGCCCTGCACCTGAATCTTCTCGTCCGAAGCAAAGGCCTTGAAGAGACTGGTGGAGTCGTCGTCGGCGCCCTTTTTCATGTGGCCGGCTTCCACGATGCTGCCGCCCTCGCTGGCTGCTCCGCCCACCTGCTCACGTTCTTCCTGGGCCTGGGGGGGCAGAGCGCTGCCGGGCGCGGCGGGGCTGCCCGCGCTCGCCTGAATCGCCTGGGTGGGCGTGGGGGCCGCTGCACTGGCGCTGCCGCCCTCGTCAATCAGGGCAATGGCGGCGTGAACGGCGACCACATCGCCCTCGCCGGCCAGGCGCTTGCTCAGCACGCCGGCCACAGGACTAGGCAGTTCGACCGTCACCTTGTCGGTCATGACTTCGCACAGGGGCTGTTCCAGGACGATGGTGTCGCCTTCTTGGACCAGCCACTTGAGAATTTCGCCTTCGACCACGCTTTCGGCCAGTTCGGGCAGCAGGACTTCTTTCATGGAATACCTCGTTGGTTGGAGAGAAACGGTTTAGCGCAGCACGAAAACGCGCAGCAGGCCGTAAATCAGCAGCAGGGCGCCCAGCACCTGAATCCAGCGCTCGCCGCGCGCATACACCCAGGCGCTCAGCCCCAGCAGGGCGAACAAGCCGCCGATGGCGGCGCTCTGCCAGGGTTCGGCCAAGCGACCTGTCAGGGCGTATAGGCTAAACCCGATCAGTAGGCCCAGAGTGCCCAGCAGCGGGCGCAGGAGGTCAGGACGCATCAGGCCACAGCTTAGCGAGATTCTGCCGGGGCCCGTTTGGTACCTGTACCGCGCCGCTGGACACCTCTGCGTGCCGGCACGTCAGTAGGTCAGCGCCTTCACGCAGGCCGCCACAATCCGGTTGGGGCCGGGCAGATACACCTTGTCCTGCACGTAGGGATAAGGTGTATCGAAACCGGCGACCTGGCCGACGGGTGCGGTGAGCACGTCAAAGGCCTGCTCCTGAATGACGTAGGCGACCTCGCCCATGAAGTTGCTGATGCGCGGCGCCTCGCTGACCAGCACGGCCCGGCCCGTCTTGTGGACGCTGGTCAGCACGCGGTCGCGGTCCCAGGGCACCAGCGAGCGCAGGTCGATGACCTCCACGCTCACGCCTTCGGCGGCCAGCGCGTCGGCGGCGCGTTCCAGGTCAGGCATGACGCCGCCGTAGCCGATGAGCGACAGGTCGGTGCCCTCCCGGCGCACCGCCGCCTCGCCCAGCTTGACCACGTAGTCGTGGTTGGGGACCTCGCCCTTGGCGGCGCGGTACAGCCGCTTGGGCTCAAAGTAGATGACTGGGTCTTCACCGCGCAGCGCGGCTTTCAGCAGGCCCTTGGCGTCGTAGGGCGTGCTGGGCATGACGACCTTGAGGCCCGGCGTGTGGGTGTAGTAGCTTTCCGGGCTCTGGCTGTGGTGGTGCCCGCCCTTCACGCCGCCGCCTGAGGGCGTGCGGATCACCATCGGAGCTGTGAACTGGCCCGCGCTGCGGTAACGGATCTTGGCGGCCTGAGAAATGATCTGGTCGAAGCCGGGGCCCATGTAGTCAGCAAACTGAATCTCGGCAATGGGACGCAGGCCGCGCACGGCCATGCCCACGGCGGCGCCCACGATGCTGGCTTCGCTCAGGGGCGTGTCAAACACGCGGTTCTTGCCAAACTGCGCCTGCAGGCCAGCGGTCGCCATGAAGACGCCGCCGCGCGCCCCCACGTCCTCGCCGAACAGCACCACGCGGCTGTCACGTTCCATTTCTTCGGCAATCGCTTCGGTGACAGCCTGAATCAGGTTGATGGTGCGGGTCTCGGTCACAGCGCTCTCTCCTGCCCCGGTCTGGTCTGCTCTGTCCTGGGTGGCGGTCATGCCTGGCCTCCGGTCTGTTCAGCGCGGAGGAAGGCTTCTTGCTGCCGCAGGTGGTCGGGCAGGTCGGCGTAGACGTCTTCAAAGACAATGCGCCAGTCGGGCTGGCCGGTGGCCTCGGCCCGCAGGACCTGCTCATCCACCTCGCGGTGCGTTCGGGCGATCAGCTCGGCGCGTTCCTCGGCGCTGATGGGATGGCCCAGATGCTCCAGCAGTTTTTCCACGCGGGTGATCGGGTCACGGCCCAGCCACTCCTCGACTTCTTCACGGGTGCGGTAATGCTTCTCGGCGTCCGCGTCGGCGTTGGAGTGAGAGCCCACGCGGTAGGTGAGGCACTCCACAAGCGCGGGGCCGCCGCCCCCACGAATTTGCTCGGCGACCTGGGTCAGCACCTCCATGACAGCCACGATGTCGTTGCCGTCCACGTAGTAGCCGGGCATCCCGTAAGCTTTGGCCTTGATGTGGATGGTCTCGCTGGCTGTCTGTTCACGGATAGAGGTGCTGATGGCCCACTGGTTGTTCTCGCACACGAACAGCGCGGGGGCCTGAGCGGCGCCCGCCATGTTGAGGCCCGAATGCCAGTCGCCTTCGCTGGTGGCGCCGTCGCCGAAGGTGCAGACCGTAATCTCGTCCACGCCCAGATACTTCTGAGCCATCGCGTTGCCCGCCGCTGGGGGCACCTGCGAGGCGATGGAGCTGGAGATAGACACGAAGTTTTGCGCCTGTGCGGCAAAGTGGTGGGGCATCTGACGGCCGCGGCAGGTGTCGGAGTTGGTCCCCAGGCACTGGCTGATCAGCTCGTACATAGGGACGCCCATCGCCAGCCCCAGGGTGTGGTCGCGGTAGTAGGGCCACACCCAGTCGTGGCCCACGCGGATAGAACGCGCCAGGCCCACCTGGGTGGCTTCCATGCCGCTGGACTGGGCGTAGAAGGTGGTGCGGCCCTGGCGCAGCAGGGTAATCAGCTTGCGGTCGAACTCGCGCGCCTGAATCATCAGGGCGTGCAACTCGCGCAGCAGTTCGGGGGTAAACCGTGCGGGCAGCGGCTGCACCGGGGTGCCGTCTTCCGCGACGTAGCGAATCGGTTCGGGGGTGAACGGTTGAATCATGGGCTTCGGCCTCCTGGCTTTCGCGGCAGGGGGCCGAAGCGGCGCTGACGGCCCCCACCGTGGTCAAATCTGTCTAGCAAACGCTCGTTAGGCATTTTAGACCGTTTGGTGAGGAAAGGGGTCACGCCTGTCCAAAGTGTGGCGCTGAGGTGAGGGGGATGCTCACGGCGGCTGCCAGTTAGGGGTGAAAGCACCTGTTAGCGTTGCACTTCTGCTGCTGTGTGGTGTGTGCACTCATTTCATTCGGCCTGGCGCACGCCCCTTCAACGGCTCTGGGTCCCGCTGTCAGGGCCTAATGCACGAAGAAGACGAGGTCAGCTGGCACCTGAGGCGGCACCGGTCTCCCCTCCCCCAGCGGCGCCAGCGAAGCGGCCAGCGTGTGCGCCTGCGCCAGATAGGCGGCGTAGGGCACGGGGCCAGCCTCCTGGCGGGGCCGCTCGGCGCCGAACAGGTCCAGCGGCGCTGTATCGGCCGGGTGGGTCCAGGCCCCACTCATCCAGTCAAAGTCGTAGAGGGCCACGAAGCGCTCGCCGTACTCAGCCACAAATTCCACGGCGTCCAGCAGAAATGCCACCTCTTCATCGGTGGCCCACGGGGCGAGGTTCAGGCGGGTCCAGCCGGGCTTAACGCCGTCCACATGGTTAAGCGCGCACTGGAAGTAGCGCTCGCTCGTCTGGTCATCCACCCGCAGCAGGGCGTGGCCGTAGGGGCCAGCGCAGGCGCAGCCGCCGCGCGCCTGAATGCCGAACAGGTCGTTCAGCAGGCGAACCACCAGGCGGGGGTGCAACTGCCCGCCGCCGCTGCTCGTAAAGGTCAGGAACGACAGGAAAGCCAGGCGGGGGGCGTCCAGGTTGCCCAGCAGGCGCAGCCGGGGGTTGGAGCGCAGGCGGGCCAGTGCGAGGGCGTACAGGTCATGTTCCCGGTCCATCAGGGCCCGCGTGCCCAGATTCTCCTTGACCTTGAAGGCCAGGGCCGTGCGAATCTTGCCCAGGATGGCGGGGGTGCCAGCGTCCTCCCGCGCCTCAATGTCGTCTACATAAATCTGCCGGGTGCGGCTGACAAAGCTCACGGTGCCGCCGCCCGCCGTACTGGGGACCGTCAGGCGGTACAGCTCTTGCCGGAAACACAGCAGCCCTGGTGTGCCGGGCCCGCCCACGAACTTATGCGGGCTCAGGAAGACAGCGTCGTAGCCGTCGGGTTGTCCCGGCTTCATGTCAATGGGGACATACGGCGCGCTGGCGGCAAAGTCGAAGAAGGCATAGGCCCCATGCGCGTGCAGAATGCGGGCCACCGACCGGGTGTCCGTGAGCAGCCCCGTGACGTTGCTGGCGGCGCTGAACGAGCCGATCTTGGGCCGCCCGGCGTACTGGGGCTGCTTCAGGGCCCTGACCAGGGCGTCCAGGTCGAGATTCCCCTTTTCGCACAGAGGAATCTCGACCACCTCGGCCAGGGTTTCGCGCCAGCTGATGTCGTTGCTGTGGTGCTCGTAAGGCCCCACGAACACCACCGGGCGCCCGCTGGTGGGTAAGCCGGCCAGTAGAGCCTCCCGGTGATGGGCGCCCACCGCCAGCCCCAGGATGTCCTGCATGCGCCGTACCGCTGCGGTGCTGCCCGAACCGCAGAACACCAGCTTGCAGGTCTGATCGCCGCCGAGCTGCCCTTTGACATACTCGGCGGCCTGATGGGTCAGGTGGGTGGAATGTGCGCCGGTGGCGCTGTCTTCGGTGTGGGTGTTGGCATACAGCGGCAGGGCCAAAGAGGCCACCCGGTCTTCCACACTCCGCAGTGCCCGGCCCGAGGCCACGTAGTCGGCGTAGGTGACGCGGCGCTCGCCGTAGGGGGTGCGGATGACGGTGCCTTCCCCGATCAGGTCGGCGCGCAGCGCGGCGAAGTCCATGCCCCATCTTAGGCACCCGGTCACTGTGGCAACAACGCCCCCGACCAGCAATGTGGATCACGCTGGGGCTGGCCGGTGGGGTCTACACTGGCCGGTTGAGATGAGCGGCTGGAATGTCCTGATCATAGGTGGTGGGCACGCGGGCTTGGAAGCGGCGTGGGCCGCTGCAAAGTTCTCGCGGGTGGCGCTGCTGATTGGCAACCCGGCCACGGTGGGGCGCATGCCCTGCAACCCGGCGGTGGGAGGCCCCGGCAAGAGTCAGCTGGTGTTTGAGGTGCAGGCGATGGGCGGCCTGATGGGCCGTCTGGCCGATGAAACGGCCATTCACACCCGCGTCTTGAATGCCAGTAAGGGGCCAGCGGTGCAGTCGCTGCGGGTGCAAAACGAGCGCGACGCCTATGCCGAGCGTGCCCAGGACGTGATTTTTGGGCACCCCAATATCGAGATTGTGCGGGGCGAAGCCGCCGACTTGGAGAGCGACGGCCGGGGCGGCTGGCTGGTCGTGACCACCGACGGGCGCCGCCTGCCCGCCCGCTCGGTGGTGGTGGCGGCTGGGACGTTCATGCGCGGCGTGACATGGTATGGCCGTCAGTCACGCGCCGAGGGGCGGCAGGGCGAGCCGCCCTCGCGTTTCCTCTCCGCGCCACTGGCCCGCGCGGGGCATGTGCTCAAGCGCTACAAGACTGGCACGCCGCCCCGTGTGCGCGCCGACGCGGTGGACTTTGCGGCCCTGCTGGAGATTCCAGCGGACCCGCAGCCGCGCGGCTTTACCGGCACGCCCGGCCCCCGCGCCGCCGAGTCACCCACCTGGCAGACCCACACCACCCCCGAAACCCACCGCCTGATTCACGAGAACCTCCACGAGTCGCCCATGTTTGCCGGTGACATTGAGGGCCTGGGGCCGCGCTACTGCCCCAGCATTGAGGACAAGGTGGTGCGGTTTGCCCACCATGACCGCCACCTGCTGTTCGTGGAGCCGGATGGGGTGCAGACCAGCGAGGTCTACCTCCAGGGGTTTAGCTCGTCACTGCCGCCGCACCTGCAAGACGCGCTCGTGCGGACCCTCCCCGGTTTTGAGCAGGCGGTGATTCAGCGTTACGCCTACGCGGTGGAATACGACGTGGTGGACTCGCTGGAACTGACGCTCAACCTGGAATCCAAGCTGATGCCCGGCGTGTTTGCGGCAGGCCAGATCAACGGCACCAGCGGCTATGAGGAGGCCGCCGCCCAGGGCCTGATTGCGGGCACGGCGGCGGCCCGCCGCGCCTTAGGCGAGCCCGAACGGTTCGTGACCCGAGAGACCGGTTACCTGGGTGTGCTGCTGGACGAATTGGTCTTCAAGGGCAGCAACGAGCCGTACCGCATGATGACCAGCCGGGTCGAACACCGCCTGCTGGTGCGTCAGGACAATGCGGATGAGCGGATGACGCCCCTGGCCCATGAGCTGGGGCTGGTAGACGGCGCCGAGCTGGCCCGAGTAGAGGAGAAATACGCGCGGGTGGCCGCCGGGGTGGCCGCGCTGGAAACCCAGCGGGTTCAGGGGCAAACTGGGGACGCCTGGTTGCGCCGACCCGAATTCTCGCTGGCCGATGTGGAAGCCCTGGGCCTCGCCCTGCCTGCTCTGTCACCTGCTGAACGGGAAGCCGTCGAGATTCGAGTGAAATATGCCGGCTACATTCGCCGGGCTGAGGTGCAGCTGCGCTCTGAGGACCGCTCACGAGATCTCAGCCTCGTGGGGGTGGACTTCGCTGCGATTCAGGCCCTCTCCAACGAAGCGCGCGAAAAGCTGGGCCGCGCCCAGCCGCGCACCGTGGAGCAGGCCAGCCGCATTTCTGGGGTCCGTCATGCTGACATCAGTGCGTTGCTGGTGCACTTAAAGCAGCAAGGTGTTTCACGGGAAATCTGACCGTGAAACAAGAAGCAGGCGGCGAGAAGGGCCACCGCCTGCCGGCCGTCTCTTGACCCCCATCACGTTTCACGGGAAACTTGACGGTGAAACAAGAGGGGGCAAGACTTGGCAACATTTGAACAGGGCCTGCTGCTGGGCATTTTGATCGGCGAGGGGCACTTCGGTGGAGACGGCAAGCAGCCGCAGGTCACCCTGCGCATGCACACCCGTCACCAGAAATTGTTTGAAACCCTGCTGCGCCTCTGCCCTGGCTCGAAGCTGTACGGGCCGTATGACCACGGAGGTCGGCGCTATTTTCAGTGGATGGCGCGCGGGGCCGTGCTGCGCGACACCCTGCTGCCGCTGCTGGACGCCCTCCCCCTGGAGACCATTGATGATCACGTGTACGAGAGGTATCAGGATATGAAAACCAGGTATGGCCTGTGACGCCTGAAGGCGAGGCCCTGCTGCGCCAGGGGGCTGATGAGCTGAATGTAACGCTGGACGACGCCCGGCAGGCGCAGTTTGCCGCCCTGCTGACGCTGCTTCAGGAAGCCAACACGAAGGTCAACCTGACCGCCTTGAAAACAGAGACCGACATTATCCTCAAGCATTTCGTGGATTCCCTGAGTTGCCTGCGCGGCGGCCATCTGGAGGGCGCTGGGCGGGTGCTGGACCTTGGTACGGGGGCTGGCTTTCCAGCCCTGCCGCTGGCCATCATGCGGCCAGACACGATTTTTCTTCCCCTGGATTCCATCCGTAAAAAGATTGATTTCGTGCGGGGCGCCGCCGAGGCGCTGGGCCTGGGCAACGTGCAGCCGCAGGTAGGCCGCGCCGAGACCCTGGGCCGCGACCCCGCCCACCGCGACACGTACGACCGTGTGGTGTGCCGGGCCGTGGCGGCGCTGCCCGTGCTGGCCGAGCTGGCCCTGCCCCTGCTGCGCCCAGGCGGCCTGCTGGTCGCCCAGAAAGGGCCTATTGCCGAAGATGAGCTGGAGGCTGGCGGCCGCGCGGCCACAGAGTTGGGAGGCCGCATGACCAAGGTAGACGCCTTCGCTCTGCCGGTGCTCGGCGACGCCCGGACCCTTGTGGTGGTCGAGAAGGTTGGTCCGTCCCCCAGCAAATACCCCAGACGCGAAGGCGTACCGGCCTCGCAGCCGCTATTCTGGACGGCACGGTGAATGGCATGACACAGGAGAGGGGCGCGGTGCGGGTGCTGGGCATCGTGAATCAGAAGGGAGGGGTGGGCAAGACCACCACCGCCGTGAACCTCGGGGCCTATCTGGCCGCCGGGGGCAAGCGGGTGCTTCTGCTGGACATGGACCCCCAGGGCAACGCCACGAGTGGCCTGGGCCAGCGCGGCGCAGCAGCCGGACTGTACGAGGCGCTGGGCGAGCCTGCTCGCGCTGCCGACTACACCGTGGAAACCAGCCAGCCGGGCCTCTTCCTGCTGCCCGCCACGCCGGACCTGGCCGGAGCGGGGGTGGAACTGGCCGAGGACCCCGACGCCCTGAGCCGCCTGCTGGCGTCTATTCAGGGGTACGACGTGGTGCTGGTGGACGCGCCGCCCAGCCTGGGGCCGCTGACGGTCAATGTGCTGGCGGCGGCCGACGCGCTGCTGATTCCCTTGCAGGCCGAGTATTACGCCCTGGAGGGCCTGGCAGGTCTGGTGGAAACCGTGGAGCGGGTGCAGGGCGGCCTGAATCCCCGTCTGAAGGTGCTGGGCGTGGTGCTGACCATGTTTGACGGCCGCACCAACCTCTCGCAGGAAGTCGAGAGCATGGTGCGCCAGCACTTTGGAGAGCTGGTGTTCTGGTCGGTGGTGCCGCGCAATGTGCGCCTGTCCGAAGCGCCCAGCTTTGCCAAGCCGATTAACGCCTTTGCGCCGCTGTCGGCCGGGGCCGCCGCCTACAAGCGCCTGAGTGAGGAGGTGATGCAGCGTGTCGAAAAAATCTAGCCTGGGCCGTGGCCTGGACGCCCTGCTGGGCAAACCGGTCCCCGAGCAGAAAGACGCGGCGCCCACTGTGCAGACCCTGCCCACCGACCGAATTGTGCAGGCGGCCTACCAGCCCCGGCAGGTCTTTGCCCCAGAAGCGCTGGCCGAGCTGGCCCAGAGCATCCGCGACAAGGGCGTGCTGCAACCCCTCCTGGTGCGCCCGCGCGACGACCACTTCGAAATTGTGGCGGGCGAACGCCGCTGGCGGGCCAGTCAGCTGGCCGGGTTGACCGAGCTGCCCGTCATCATCCGGGACCTGGGGGACCGCGAGGCGCTGGAAATCGCCATCGTGGAGAACCTGCAGCGCGAGGACCTGGGCCCACTGGAAGAGGCGCGGGCCTATCAGGCGCTTCAGGGGCAGGGCCTGAACCAGGAAAGCGTGGCGCAGGCGGTCGGCAAGAGCCGCAGCGCGGTGTCCAATGCGCTGCGGCTGCTGACCCTGCCGGAAGCGGCCCTGCGCGCACTGGACGCCGGCCACATCAGCGCCGGGCACGCCCGCGCGATTCTGGCCCAGCCGGAGAACGACCGGCCCTGGGCGCTGGAGCAGATCACGGCGCGCAGTCTCAGCGTGCGGGACGCCGAGGCCCTGAAGCGCGAAGCCCGCGTTCAGACCCCAGTCAAGGTGAATCCGCCGCGCGCCTTCCGGCAGCTGGAACTGGACCTTAGCCGCCGCACCGGCACCCGCGTGCGCATCACTGGCGAGGATAAAGGGAAGGTTGAACTCAGTTACGGCTCCCGCGAGGAATTAGACCGGGTGCTGGACCTGCTGGGGTACGCTGCCGAGGACTAGGGAGGGTTAGACCAGAAGGGGGGCAGCGCCGTTCATGGCCTGCCCCCCTGGGTTTGTCCCGCTTTTAGCGCGTGCCTATCAGGTAGATGTTCGGCCAAGGGCGGTAGGTGCTTTTCAGGGTGTCCTGTTTGAACACCTTGCCGCCGCGCACAAACTTGCGTGTGACCTCAATGACGGCGCCCGGCGCCGCCCAGTCCACCTGCTGGCGCTGCCCGGCCGGCAGGCTGCTGTCTTTGATCAGGCGGTCGGCCGGAGAGGGCGTGGTGCTCAGGGTGCGCGGCGCCTCTATCTGAACATCGAAGGTCCGCGCCTTGCCAAACACGCTTACCACCAGGCGGGCTTCCTCATCATTCCAGTCGCTCTGGAACCACAGGGCTCCGCCCGTGTCATTGGCAAACTTGAGGTCCAGGCTGGGCTGGTAGATGGTGGCGTCAAGGCCCTGCGGATCGTAGTAGTGTACCTGATAGGAGTGGTTCTGGCGCTGCACCACCGGCAGGCCTGCGCTGTAGAGGGTGCGGAAGACCGTCGTGCTGACCTGACAGATGCCGCCGCCCACGCCGTTGGCAGTGCGCTCTCCTGCAATCACCAGGCCCGTGACAAAGCCGCTGCGGGTGTTGATGGGGCCGACCAGCTGGTTAAACGAAATGGTCTTGCCGTCAAACAGGACATCTTTAAAGCGGCTGGCCCCCACATGGATGTTGGTCACACGGGCGTCGCTGGAGCCGTAGTAATTGGTCTCGCCCGTGCCCAGGTGCGCTGTGATGCCGCGCGACAGGAAATAACTCAGCGTCCGTTTGGGCGCCGTCTGAGCCCCGAGCGCCACGTTCACCTTGATGCCCTTGGGGTCTTTTAGGGCGGCCAGGAGGCTGGCGCGCGTCTTGTCGAGATTGACCTGGAGGCCGTTGCGCTGCACCACCGCCCAGCCGTCCCACAGTTCCTCAAACCGGGCGTCCTGCGGCGTGGTGGGGAGTGCCTTCAGGAAGGTCTGTAGATCGGCGTCCAGGCTCTGGGTGATTTCGCCCCGCTGGCGCAGCAGCGCGACCCGCTTGCCCGGAATGGTCAGCGTGCGGGTGAAGGGCACCGTGGTTTTCTTGCCGGCCACCACGGCTGGCCACTGCGCGCTGACCGTGATCAGCAGCGGCGCCGTGATCTTGGCGGGCGTTGTGGTGACCGTGGGGGTGGGGGCCTCCGGCGCTGGGATGGGCGCTGGCGCGGTGGGCTCGGGAACTGTCGGCTCGGTTACGGGGGGCGTCGGCGCTGGATCAGTGACGGGCGGGTCCGTAACCGGGGGGGCCGTGACGGGCGGCTCCTCGGGGGGAGCCGGGGTGGGGGGACTCACCGGGGCAGGCGGTGGGGGCACGGCTGGAATGCCGGGCACCGTCTGCGCAGGAGGGGCCGGAGACGGCGAAACAGGCGGAGTGGTCTGGGCAGGGGCACTGGGCGCCGCCGCCAGCAGCAGGGCGCTCAGCAGCCACGCGCGCCGGGTCAGGGGTGACATGGCGCAAAGTATTTCACGGGCAGCGCTGGCGTCCATGAAGGGGCGTCTTCACTGATCGAGATTCCGGTCAAGCCCAGAATATGTGGCGGGCTGAGCCCGACTGGAAGGCCTCGCAGAGCTGCGCAGTAGAGAAGGAGAAAAGATGGAGTGCCGGGAAGTGGAGCCGCCGGCGCTTTCCTGGACTTTGCGAACAAGGACGGTGATGCAAGAGGGGAGAAGCAGGGGCAAAAGAGGAGGGAGGCCGAGCCCGAATCAGGGCTCCGCCTCTCTGCGCCAGCCGCCGTTAAGGCGTGGCCAGTTCGCGCGCCGACAGCTGCCGGGCAATTTCTTCGACCGCAGCGACGGCGTGGTGCCGCCCGTTTTCGATAAACACCTGATTGGTCTTGCCCGCAAAGCCCGCACTGCCCGCCACGAACAGGCCCGGCACGCTGCTCTGGTAATGCTCGTCCAGCACCAGGCACTCGTCGGGGTGCTGACTGAGGCCCAGGCCTGACAGAAACGAGAGGTCGGGACGGTAGCCGGTCAGGGCGAAGGTAAAGTGCGTTGGCAGATTCCAGGTGGTGCCGTCCTCCCGCTGCACCGTGACGTGGTCAGGGTGAATCTCGACCACCCGCGAGTCAAAGTGCGCCGCGATGCTGCCTTCCTTGATGCGGTTTTCCAGGTCAGGGCGCACCCAGTATTTGATGGTGGATTTCAGCTCGGGGGCACGCACCACCATGGTCACCTGGGCGCCGCCGCGCCACAGGTCCAGCGCCGCGTCGGCCGCGCTGTTGCCTGCGCCGATGACTGTCACGTTCAGGCCCAGAAAGGGGTGCGCCTCGGTGTAGTAGTGGCTGACATTCTCGCTGTCCTCGCCGGGAATGCCTATAACGTGCGGGTTGTCGTAGTACCCGGTCGCCACCACCACGCGCCGCGCTTCGACCACGCCGGGGGTGCCGTCGCGTTTCTCGACGGCCAGCGTGAACCCCGCTGGGGCCGCATGCAGCTGCGTGACCTCGGTGTACTGCTCCACATTCAGGGCCTCGCGTTGCGTCACCAGGCGGTAGTACATCAGCGCGTCGCGGCGGTCAGGCTTGTCGTGACCCGTGACCATCGGGTGATTGCCGATTTCCAGTTCCGGCGCGGTGGTGAAAAAGGTCATGTAGGTGGGGTACTCGAAAATTGCGTTGACCACACAGCCTTTTTCCAGCACCACATAGCTCAGGCCCGCACGCTTGCAGGCAATCGCGGCGGCCAGGCCCACCGGCCCCGCTCCGACAATGGCGACGTCTACCAGACTCATGCCCGGCATTGTGCCAGCCTGAACCCCCTTACGACTGAGGGAGAGG
>NZ_JAIQXU010000040.1 GCF_020166395.1 Deinococcus betulae
AACAGGGTATCGAGCCGGTCGCCGTTGAAGTCGGCGCTCAGACGTTGTTCGGTGACCCAGCCGCTCGGCACCAGCGCCTGCACGCTGCTCCCGGTGGCCGGCAGCCTGGGAGAGGTTACGGGCGGCACAGTGATGGCCCAGGCGCCTGTCAGAGTCGACAAAACTGCCACAGCCAGAGAGGCACGCATCATGTGAAGTCAGCCTAGAGCGGACCAGCAGTGCTGTCGTCTAAAGTCACCTGCTATTAGCAGCATCTAGCGTCAGATGGCTTGCCTATTTGGCGCTGATTTACTGTTTCGCTGTTCTTGCCGCCCGAATCTTGTACACCTTGTGCATCTGCTCCAGGTCGCCAGTGCAGGGTTGCTGGGTGGCCAGGGGGAGGGCGCTGCCCGCTTCATTCAGACTGACGCACCAGCGCTCGGCGAACATTTTCTTGACGGCTTTCAGCGCTGGCCCCGACCCCTCGCCGCCGTTCTGGAAAAACGCCACGACCGCGAAATTGGGGTTGCCCAGCGGGCCGTAGCCCTCATACCAGGCGTGGGTGTAGGCCAGCCCATCGTGGAAGCTACGGCCGTTCTCAGCTGTGCCGGTCTTGCCCCCTGTCCTCACGGGAAAAAGAGTGGGGCCAATCTCGTGCTGGGCAGTGCCGTAGCGGGTGCCGGCGGTGGTGCCGCTCATGCCGTCTTGCACGAACTTGAAGACATCGGTGTTGCCCTGTCGGACCACGTTGACCGCAGGTTTGCGCGGCTGCGGCTGGCCGCTCACCGCTTTCAGAAGCGTCAGGGGCCGCTTTTGCCCATTGTTGATGATGGTGGACATCACCGATACCACCTGCGCGGGCGTGACCAGCACGTCGCCCTGCCCGATGCTCATGTTCAGGCCAAAGCCGGGATACCAGGGCGCGGCGGGGTTGGTGTACTCGTCGGCCGTCATCAGCAAACCGGTTTTCTCGCCCACCAGTTCCAGGCCGGTGGGGCCGTTGTATCCCAGTTCGGTCAGGCGGCTTTTCAGTTGCCGGGCGTAGGCTTCTGGGCCGACCTGCGCCGCCGAGTGGTAATACCAGGGGTTGCAGGAGTAAGAGATGGCCAGGCGGCCGTCCACCATGCCCAGGCTGTAGTGTGCCCAGTTTCGCTTGGCCGTGCGTCCGTAGTAATAAACCGGGTTGCATGGCAGGGTAAAGTTGCCCCACTTCTCCACGTACATCAGGGTCGTGGCGATCTTGAAGACGCTGCCAGGGTTGTACGCCTGCACCACACGGTTGCTGGTCACGGCGTCCAGTTCGGCCAGGGGGCGGTTGGGGTCAATCGCCCAGTTCTTGGCTTTGGGGTCGGGGCTGGGCACGCGCGAGAACCAGTTGGGGTCGTAGGTGGGGCTGCTGGCCATCGCCAGGACCTCATTCGTGCGTGGGTCAATGGCGATGATGGCGCCGCGTGTGTACGGCTCGGCGGCTTTGCCTGCCCTGGCGCGGCCCGCGTTCACATCCGCCAGACCCTCACGCAGCGCCCGTTCGGCGGCAAGTTGCAGGCGCGAGTCAATGCTGAGTGTCACGTCTTTGCCCTTGGTGCCGGGGTCAATGACCCGCTCGGTCTGTGGCTTGCCGCTGGCCGTGACCTCGCGGCGGCGCAGGCCGTTCTTGCCCTGCAAGGTCGTTTGCAGGCTGTATTCCAGCCCGGAGCGGCCCACCAGATCGCCGGGCGCGTAGCCGCCTTCGGCCACCTGCGCCTCGCTGGCTTCCTGCACGTAGCCCAGCAGGTGCCCGGCCATCTTGCCTTCAGGGTAGACCCGTTCCAGGCGCTCACGCAGTTCCAGGCTGGGCACCAGCACGGTGTACTCGTACAGGGCCGCCAGCTTATCCTGCGGGATGTTGCGCGCCAGGACCGTTTCGGTCTCGCGCTCGAAATTGGGCTCGCGGGGCTGGCCGCCCTTCAATACGTCACCCTTGATGCCCGCCAGATACACAATCTTGGCCCAGGCGGGAATGGCCTGCTCGGGGTCCTTGGGGTTGCGGCGGCCGGTGTACACGAGGTCCACGGCAAGGCGGTTGGTGGCCAGCAGCACGCCGTCGCGCGTGCGAATCTCGCCGCGCAGGGCGCGCAGGGTCTCGTCGCGCTGGTAATTGCTGACCGACTGCACGGCGTACTGGTCATGCTGCACAACCTGCAACTGGTACAGCCGCGCCCCCAGCCCCAGCAGGCACAGGCTGAAGCCCAGGGTGATCCATCCGATGCGCGCCCCGCCCTGGCGCTCTCTGGCGCGCGTCCGCTTACGGCTGGCCGCACGGCGCCGCACGCGCGTGCGGCGGTCAATGAGGTCGCCTGCGCGGCTCATGCCAGGCCCTCTTCTGGACCAGACCGTGGCCCAAACGCCCAGACCACGGCCCGTTCCCACAGCGGAAACACCAGCAGTGTGCCCAACAGCAGCGGGGGCAGGGTGGCGCGCAGCAGGTCTGCGGTGACCAGATCGGTGCGCAGCCAGTAGGTCAGCAGCAAGAAGACCAGCCACTGCCCGGCCAGCGCCAGCAGCACGGTCAGCGGCGCCTGAAACGGCCCCGAGTCCACCACGTAGCGCCGCACGCCCAGCGCCAGCAGCGCGCCGCCCATCACGCCCGCCGCGTGCAGGCCCAGCACGCCGCCGCCCAACACGTCTTGCCCCAGGCCCACTGCGTAGGCGCCGGTCAGTGCCCACACCGGGGGCAGGCGCCACGCCAGCGCCGCGCCGGTCAGCAGAAACAGGTCGGGGGCCGGCACACCCGCCGCGTCAGCCAGGCGCGACAGGGCACTCTGAACCAGCAGCAGCAGCGCGGCGTAGCCCAGAACCCGCACCCAGCGGGCTGGCCCCCGCGCGGGGCGCAGGGCGTCGTACCTCACGGCGCCACCTTCATAACCCCTCCAGAATCGTCACGTCTTCCACCACGCCCACATCCACCGCCGGCTTGACAATCACGGTGCGGTTAATGTCATTGGCGCCCAGTGGCAGCACCTTTTCCACGGTGCCCACCGGAATCCCCACCGGAAAGACCCCCCCCAGGCTGTTCGTCACCAGCACGTCACCGGGCTTGATGGGCACTGAGCGCGAAAACTCGGCGCGCAGACGGTCTGGGGGCACGCCGCGCGCCACGCCGCGCCCGCCCCGGTTGCCCTGCAGGGTCACGCCGACGCTGCTTTCGGGGTCCACCAGGGCCAGCACTGTGGCGCGGGTCTCGCTGACCCCCGTGACCTGGCCGACCAGCCCGCGCGGCACCGTGACGGGCATGCGCAGCCGCACCCCGTCGCGCGACCCCTTGTTGACGTCCACGCGCGCCAGCAGCGGGCTGGGGTCCACGGCCACCACCTGCGCGATGCCCAGCGCGTTAGGAGCCTGGGTGGTCGTGATCTTGACGACCTGCCGCAGCCGCGAGACCTCGCGCGTCAGCAGTTCGTTGCGCTGGCGCAGCGCGTCATTCTGCTTTTGAAGCGTTGCCATCTGTCCGGCGCGCTGACGTTCCTGGGTCACGGTCAGCACGGCGCGGCGCAGATTATCGGCCGCCACCACCGACAGGCGGGTCAGCGGCGCGGTGCCGGCCCGCAGTGCCGTGGGGGCCACGACCTGAAAACGCGTGGTGACCATGCTCAGGCCCAGCAGTCCCAGCACGGTCAGCAGCGCGGCCCGCCCCTTCATGCTCCCCCCGTCTCCAGAAGACCGGTCGCCAGAGGGTCAGGCTCCAGCGCGCCCCACACCGGCACGCCGCAGGCCCGCAGCAGCCGGATGGTCACGCCCAGCGGCAGACCCACGACGTTGGTGTATTCGCCATTCAGGCGCTCAATCAGCGCGGCGCCCACACCCTGCACGCCGTATCCGCCGGCCTTGTCCAGCCCCTCGCCGGTGGCGGCGTAATACTCGATTTCGGTGGCAGACAGGGAACGGAACGTGACCTCTGTGCGCGCCACCTCTATCTGCTCCTGGCCTGCGTGCAGCACCGCCACCCCGGTCAGGACCTCGTGGGTGCGCCCCGAGAGCTGGCGCAGGAAAGCGGCGTTCTCGGCGGCGTCGGCTGGCTTGCCCAGCAGGGTGCCGCCCACCGCGACGACTGTATCGGCGGCCAGCACCACCGCGCTGCGATGATGTACGGCCACCGCGCGCCCCTTAAGCCGCGCCAGTTCGGCGGCCAGCCGCGCCGGGTCGGTCTCGGGGCTGTCCTCTGGTTCGCCGCTGACCTGCACGGTAAAGGTGACGCCCAGCCCACCCAGCAACTCGCGCCGCCGGGGGCTGCCGGACGCCAGCACCACCGCCGGCACGCCCTGGGCGGTGCCGGACTGCTCTGAGGTCACTTCAATACCCCTCGCCCATGCGCTCGCCGGCCACCAGGGCCACCCCGCCCGAGGTGCCCAGGCGGGTGGCGCCCGCCTCAATCATCGCCTTGGCGTCATCTGCGGTGCGTACGCCGCCGGCCGCCTTGATCTGGGCGCGGCCTGCAATGACCTCGCGCATCAGGCGCACGTCGTCCAGGGTGGCGCCGCCGGTGCCAAAGCCGGTGCTGGTCTTCACGAAGTCGGCGCCCCCGCGCACCGAGGCTTCGGTGGCCGCGCGCTTTTGCTCGTCATTCAGGTAACAGGTTTCAATGATGACCTTCAGCACCGCGCCTTCCGTGGCTCCGCGCACCGCACGCACATCGGCCTCAACGGCTGCCCAGTCGCCGTCCAGGGCTGCGCCGATGTGAATGACCATGTCCACTTCGTCAGCACCTGCCTGCACGCTGAGCCGCGCCTCGGCCGCTTTCTGCTCGGAGCTGACCGCCCCCAGGGGAAAGCCGCACACGGTGGCCACCTTGACATCACTGCCGCTTAGTTCCGCTTTGGCCAGGGGGATGTACACCGGATTGATGCAAATAGCGTAGAAAGCGTTCTGGCGGGCCTCGGCGCAGAGTTGGACGATCTCTGCACGGGTGGCGGTGGCTTTGAGGAGGGTGTGGTCAATGTACGGCGCAAGCTTCACGCCCCCCAGAATACCGGGCTTCCCTTAAGAAAGATTGAACCGAAAGGTGGAGGAGAGGCCAGTACGGTTCGCCGTCAAGCGCTCAGGCTGACCGGCGAGTCGTCGGCTAGAGACAACGGCTTGCCTCAGCGCTCTACGGAAAAGTAGAGGTCAGTCCGTTGGCCGGTTTCGATCAGCCGCGTCTTTTTCAGCGTGATGGAGAGATCCGCCAGGTGTTCAAACAACCGTTGCCCGCTGCCCAGGAGCTGCGGCATCACACCGATTTGCAACTCGTCCACCAGGCCCGCCCGCAGGAGGTGCTGGCCGATACTGGGGCCGCCGACCACGACAACGTCCTGCTCTCCGGCTACTTCTTTGGCCTGCCGCACCGCGTCTTCCGGGGTCCCGACAAACGTAATGCGGAGGCGGTCATTCTCTTTGGGCTTGGTTTCGGGTGGTCGCCGAGTGACCACGAAAATGGGCACCTGAAATTCATAGTCCTCGGCGTAACTGTCGGGATCGCCCGGTGCGTCAAAGGTCCGGCGGCCCATCACCACCGCGCCGGTGGTGCGCAGCGCTTCTTGCATGACCTGACTTTGCCCCAGTGCCCTCAGGTCTGGGTAAAGCAGGCCCACCTTCCCGTGGGCGTCGTTGATGAAGCCGTCCAGTGACATCGTCATGCCAAACACCACTTTCGCCATGTTGTCCCCCAGAGTAGAGGTGCAGCATACCTGGCCGCCTCGGCTCTGTTCTGCCTGGGCGGGCCGCTGTGCAAGGTGAACTGGCGCTGTGGCCGCTCCTTTGGCTTCAAGCCTCAGTGTGAGCAGCTGGGCAGGGCTAAGCCGGAGCACAAGTGGTGGTCCAGGCACCTGTTTGGTCTATTGGATGACGCGCCTCTGTCTACTCTCAAGGCGGAGGGGCTCCGCTAGGGACGACACCACGGGCCCGACGTTAGCTGACCTGAAGGGCGAGGGACGATGCTGTCCTCTGCCCCCCGGCACTGCCCCAGACTCCTTCTGCCGGACGCGCCTGATCTTCCTCGCGCTACCCTGGCCGCATGACCGATCTGTCACCTACCGACACCCAGACCAGTGTCCCGCAACCTGGCCAGCCCTTTCCCGACTTCGCCCTGCCCGACGCTCAGGGCCAGACCCACCGGCTGACCGATTACAGCGGGCGCTACGTCGTGCTGTATGTGTACCCCAAAGACGACACCCCAGGGTGCACCAAAGAAGCCTGCGATTTCCGTGACAATGCCCTGCTGAAGGGGCACGGGGCGGCTATTCTGGGCCTCAGCGCCGACGACGCCGAGAGCCACAGCCAGTTTGCTGAGAAATACAGCCTGCCTTTTCCGCTGCTGAGTGATGACGGCGCCGCGTTCCTGCGCCAAATTGGCTCGTATGGCACGAAAAATATGTATGGCAAGGTCACCGAAGGCATCAAGCGCCAGACCTTCCTGATTGGCCCAGATGGCCGCCTGGTCAAGAGTTGGCTGGCCGTCAAGGTGGATGGCCACGCCGACCATGTGGCCGCCGCCATCGAGAAAGACCGGGCGGCCCAGGGGCAAGCATGAGCGACCTGGAGGCCCTGAAGAAGGAAGCTGCCCTGCGCGCGGTGGCCCTGGTCGAGAGCGGGATGCGTGTGGGGCTGGGCACCGGCAGCACCGCCAAATACGCCATTGAGGAGTTGGGCCGCAAGCTCAGCAGCGGCGAACTGAGCGGCATCGTCGGTGTGGCCACCAGCGAAGCCAGCGACGCCCTGGCCCGCCAGGTGGGCATTCCCGTTGAACCGCTGGACCCCCGCCCGCTGGACATCGCTATTGACGGCGCCGACGAGATCGCTCCGAACCTCGACCTGATCAAGGGCCTAGGCGGTGCCCTCCTGCGCGAGAAATTGACCGAAGTGCAGGCGCGGCGCTTTATCGTGATCGCCGACCACACCAAGTTGGTCGAGCGAATAGGGGAGAAGTCGGCGCTGCCCATTGAGATTGCGCGTTTTGGCTTTCTGAGCACCATTGAGCGCTTGCGAGAAGTGCTCCCGGCAGGTCGTCTGCGTCAGAACGGCGCGCAGCCGTACGTCACCGACAACGGCAATTACATCTTTGACGCGCAGATTCCGGCGGAGCAGGACATCGCCGCTTTGGAGCGCACCCTGAAAGGGACGCTGGGCGTGGTAGACACCGGCCTCTTCCTGGGAATGGCCGAGCGCGCGTTTGTGGCGGCGCCTGATGGCGTAACCGAGTTGACCCCTCAGGGCCGCTGAGCCGCCTATGACGCCTGGTCCTGCTGTGGTCCTGCGTCCGGTCAGGCCCAGTGACGAGGCGGCGGTGGGGCGGGTGGCCTACCAGACCGGCTTTTTTGGGGACAGCGCCGCGCGGTACTTTCGTGACGCGGCGCTCTTTGCGGCGCTGTGGGTGGGGCCGTATTTCCGGGGCGGCGGCTTCGGCGGCTTCGTGGCGCAGCAGGGGCCAGAGGTGGTGGGCTATGTGCTGGGCTCGCCGTCGCCGTTGCTGTACCGCCGCGCGGTGCTGCGGGTCGTGGCGCAACAAGCGTGGCAGCTGCGGGCCCTACGAACAGGTTGGCCCTACCTATGGCGAGCCGCCCGCTGGCCAGGGCCTCACGCCGACTCCGGGCGGTTTCCGGCCCACCTCCACCTCAACCTGTTGCCGCAGGCGCGGGGCCAGGGGGCCGGAGAGGGCCTGCTGCGCGCCCACCTGCAGGTGCTGGCCGGAGCTGGAGTGCCCGGCGTGCAACTGGCCACGACCACTGAAAATGCCGCTGCTCTACGGCTGTACGCCCGGCTGGGTTTCACGGAAGCGGCCCGGCAGGTCACGCCGCTGTGGACCCCCTGGCTGAGCCATCCCGCCGAGCACCTGTGCCTGACCAAGGCCCTGAATCCAGCTGAGCCCTGACCGCACGGCTCTAGCTGCCGGCTGGTGGGCAGGAAGTCGGGGCTCATTCACAGGTCATTGAGATGTGGGCTGCTGCGTCGCCCTACCTGAACTCCCCCAGCGGCCTTGAGAGTCCGTCCCTCGGAGACCTTGGGTGCTACCGCTTCTCTCCCAGCGCTTCCAGCTGCCGTTCCAGCGTGGCGGCGTCATGCGTGGGGAGGTCACAGGCGTGATTCACGCAGAGGTAGGCAGTGCCGCCGCCCGGCCGCTCCTGAACCAGGGGCAGTGTTCCGCCTGCCTCACTGAAGGCCAGCGCGGTGAAGGGCAGGCTGAAGCGGGCAGCGGTGCGCTCCAGGTTCTCGCGTTCCTCTGAGGTGCCCAGGATGGCCAGTTCGGTGTGCGGGGCGTGCCAGAAAGCGGCGGCCTGCCACAGGCCCCCGAAGCCTCCGGCCGCAGCCAGCATGTCGGCACGGAAGGCGGCCAGCACGCGCCCAGCCTTCACGGCGTCGGCGTCATCGCCAAAGTAGCGGTACATCCACAGGCCCAGCAGCGCTCCAGCGGCGTTGTCGGACAGCACCGCGCTGTCAAAGCCGGGGGCGGGGCGGGTCAGTAGGGCTTCGGCCTGGCCACCGGACGCCAGGAAGACCCCAGCATCCTCCTGCCAGAAGTCGCGCACGCAGACCTGCCACAGGTCACGCGCCCAAGTCAGCCAGCGCTCGTCGCCGTCCGCCTGAAACAGCGCCACCAGCCCCAGGCCCACCAGCGCGTGGTCTTCCATCAGGCCTTGGACGCGCGCCTGCCCGCCAGCCCAGACGTGATACAGCCCACCTGCCTCACTGCGCATCTGATCGTGGAGAAACTGTGCCGTGCGCTGTGCGGTCTCTAAATACGCCTTTTCACCCAGAATCCGCGCGGCGTCGGCCCAGGCCGCCAGCGCCAGCCCATTCCACGAGGTCAGCACCTTGTCGTCGGTGCCCGGCTGAGGCCTCCCCTGGCGCAGGAGGTGGAGGCGCGCTTTCAAGTTGTTGAGGTGGGTCTGCACGGCTTCCTCAGATTCCTGGCTCTGTGCAGCCAGCTCAGCCACGCTCACAGCCACGAACGGCACGCTGCGGCGCCCGGCGTCGGGGCGGTGGGGGTCGTGAAAATTGCCGGGGTCCTCAATGCCCAGGTGGCGGCAGACCAGAGCGGCGTCTTCTGCACTGCCTAAGGCGGTTTCGATCTCGGCGGGGGTCCAAGTGAAGGTCAGCCCCTCGACGCCTTCAGTATCAGCGTCCTGGGCGCTGTAAAAGCCGCCATCCGGCGCGTGCATCTCGCGGGCCAGGTACGCCAGCGTGCCGCGCGCGGCGTCGGCAAAGGCGGGGTCACCACTCACCTGGTACGCCCGCAGCAAGGTACGGGTCAGCTGCGCGTTGTCGTACAGCATCTTTTCAAAGTGCGGCACGCGCCACTGCCCGTCTACGCTGTAGCGGTGAAAGCCGCCGCCCAGCTGGTCGTGGATTCCGCCCGCCAGCATGCGCCGCAGCGTGTGAAGCGCCATCAGGCGGCCGTCGGGGCGGGTTAGCAGAAAGTCCAGCGTGGTGGGCGCGGGAAACTTGGGCGCGCTGCCAAAGCCGCCGTTGGTGTCATCAAAGACGCGGCGCAGGTTGCTCACAGCGCGTTCTATGTCGTCCGGGGTTACCTCGGTCTCACCCGCCTGGGGGCGCGTCGCCTCGCGGATGTGGTCGGTCAGGGCCTGGGCGTTGCCGAGCAATTTAGTACGGTCATTGTTCCAAGCGTGCGCCACGCTGGCCATCACCCGGCCAAAGCTGGGCATGCCGTGGCCGTCGCGCGGCGGGAAGTAGGTGCCGGCATAGAACGGCTCGCCTGCTGGCGTCAGAAACACCGTCATGGGCCAGCCGCCCTGCCCGGTCATGGCCTGGGTGGCGGCCATATACACCGCGTCTACATCAGGCCGCTCCTCGCGGTCCACTTTCACGTTGACGAAGTGCCCATTCATGTACTCGGCCGTCGCCTCATCCTCAAAACTTTCGTGGGCCATGACGTGACACCAGTGGCAGGTGGCGTAGCCCACCGAGAGCAGCACCGGGACGTCGCGCCGCTGCGCCTCGGCAAAAGCGGCTTCGCCCCACGGCCACCAGTCCACTGGGTTGTCCGCGTGCTGACGGAGGTACGGACTGCTTTCTTGCGACAGGCGGTTCATGGCGTCAGCCTAGCCCGGCCGCCTACGGGGCCAACATGAACGCTGTCCCGGCTAGTCTTCACACCCATCTCAGGCACGCGGCACCGCAGACTGAGGCGTATGGCCGCGCCCGACCAGCTTTCTCCCGATCAGTCCCAGACCGCTGATTTTTCAAACCCCGTCCGAGTGCGCGCGGGGTTTTCGCTCACGTTTGAAGTGCCCTACCCCACGCCCATGTTGTTTGTGGTGCAGCCCGTCGACCGCCTGGAACCCACCGGCACCCGCCAGCGCATCGTCGCCGAGCGGCCCCTGGGCGCCGCCGAGGGCATTCACACCTACACCGACACGCATGGCAACCGCGTCTGGCGCCTACTGGCTCAGCCCGGCACCCTGACCATCGGCCACGACCTGATTGCCGAAACGACTCGCCTCCCCGATCCGGTCTTGCCCCATCTGCCCAAAACACTTGTAGAGGCGTTGCCGGACCACACCATCACCTACCTGCTGCCCAGCCGGTACGTGGACAGTGACCTGATCAGTGCCGAGGCCTGGGAGCGCTTCGGCCACATTCAGGGCGGCTGGGCTCAGGTGCAGGCCATCAGCGATCATCTGTTTGACGAATGCGTGTACGGCTACGGCTCGACCAGCGCGACCACCGCTCGGCAGGCACTGGACAGCAAGCGCGCCGTGTGCCGTGATTTTGCCCATATGGGCGTGGCGTTCTGCCGCGCGCTGAACATCCCGGCCCGCTATGTCTGCGGCTACATGCCCGACATTGACATCGCGCCGGACCCCGTGCCGATGGACTTTCACGCCTGGTTCGAGGCCTTTCTGGACGGTCAGTGGCGGACCTTTGATGCCCGCCACAACAAACCGCGCGCCGGACGTATTCTGATCGCGCAGGGGCGGGACGCCAGCGACGTGGCCTTCACGACCACTTTCGGTAGCGCCAAGCTAACCCATATGAAAGTCTGGGCCGACGAAACGAGCTTCGACATGACGCTGGATACGCCTCCGAATCCACGAATTTTCTAGAACCGGAGCAGGTGAATCCAGATTCGTGGAGGGGTGTGTCACCACTGTCTTGCCCAGGTTCCAGGCGGTTAGAGAAGGCAGGACACTAAGGGCGGCCAGATGCCGCCCAGTCTCCTCGTGCAGGGAGGAGCTGCTGTCACATCTTGATCAGAGTCAGCAGGGCGATACCGAAAGGCCTGGAGGGTACACAGCAGTATCCAGCACTGGTTCGGACAGGTTGAGGCCGCTTTGAAGCTGAAATTTAGCGGTCTGGACGGCATGGTTTCTCATGCTTCAAACTGGACGGCTAGACGGAGTTGCGACACTATCACTGCGGTAAACGAGGCGCCCTGGACCCTGCGCTTCGTATCTTTCAGGTGAAACACCAGCCCCTGGCCATTCTCGGCAAGGTTCGATATCAGCAGGGCCATGTTCGCGTGGGCCTCTAGCGCCAGACTTGGACCTGTCCGAGCGCAGTGGCGTCGCGCTGCTGGGTGTCCGCCTTACGCCCTCAATTCATGATCTTGAGCGTGAACCTTAGGCTGGCCTTTCCTCTGGCCGGAACGTCCGCCTGCCGGCTGAAACTGACCTGCCCATTCTGAGGCGCCTGCCCATCCACCCACACACTGCGCCCATACACCTGCTCCCGCACACTTACCCTCGTTGTGCTGGCCTTCGTGCTCACGAACGCGTACGTTACCTGGTAGGTGCTGCTGATCACCCGACCCTGCCCGTCCTTCTGCTGCCCCGTGCGTTTGACCGTCTTTGCGTACCGCAATTCTGGGTCCACACCCAGGTCGAGGTCCACCAGGGTGCCCGCCTGCACGGCTGGCAGTTGCACGCTTCCCACCAGCAGACCGTTCTCCCGCACATCCACCAGTCCCGTCGGGAGCGAGAGCGAGCTGGTGAACTTATAGCGGCGGCTGGTCTGCCCGGAGCGGTTCTGGGGCTCAAAGTACGACTGAACGCTGGCATACCGCGTAAAGCCACTGATCTGGGGCTTCAGGAAAGGCAGCGTGCGGCTCTCGCCCCGTCCGATTGTCAGGCCTCCGGGAAGGGCGTAGCGTTGCAGACCCCTCACCTCACCCACCACGTTGATCTGACCCGCTCCTGCGGTGTCAGAGACAGACATGGCGGCCGTGGTGGTGCCCGTCCTGGTCGCCATTTGCTGTTCGCTGGCGACCCCCGGTGTCACGGGTAGGGGATAGGCCTGATTCTGCTGCAGGACACTGCCCCCAAAGAGGTCCACTTTCTGGGCGCCAAACACCTGATCACTAAAATTGCTGATCTGCGCCAGGGCGGCCAGACTCGCCGCCGCGCCGTTCAGATTGAGTTCATATCGGGGGCGCCAGACCAGCGCCTGCGTCCGGTACACGAGGCTGGCATTGTTTGCCGCATTGGTTCCACTCAGGCGGAGGGTCACGCTACCCTGCAGGGGCGGCAGGGTGCTGAAGGCCAGCTCGCTGCGCTGCGCGTGAACATACTCGCCAGATGTCAGTTTCAGCAGCAGATCCTCTGCGCGCTCAAGGGTTGCTGGCACGGGGGCCTGGCCGGCGCTGGTCCAGGTCACGCGCTCGCCCTCCTGGGTGCGCAGCCAGTCGAGTTCAGCCGGCTGTAACACGAATGCCGCAGGCGCCGCCCCAATGACCGCAAAACTGGCCGGTTGAATCCAGCGCCACTGAGCGAACGGAAAGGTTAGTTCTCTCGCTGGGATCGGCGCCTGAACCTCCGTGAACTGCGGGTAGATGCGTAGGTCGGTGGCGAAGGCCGTGGAAGGAAGAAGAGCGAGCAGCAGAGCAGCAATCCGGTTCATGGGCACCTCGTAGATATGAGCTGCACCATGCTGGCACGCCATCCTGATCGTGTCCTGCGGAGATGAGGATGCTCCGCGAAAACTGTCCTAACCATTGATCCAGGCATAGGCCGCGAAATTGCTGGTCTAATCTCCAACGATTGTCTGGCCTACCGGCCCTGTAGCGAAAGCACCGAACAGAAACAAGGTGATAGTTGGTCACAGGGCTAATTTCACACCTGGAAAGAGCTGAGTGATTGCCAACCCCAGCCAGTCATTGATGGGAGTAGCCACAGGACGTTGAGCCGGGAGCACATCAGTCGCGGCGCCCACGCTCAGTCCTGCGTCCCTTCTGCGCTGCTACACTTCTTTGTTATGGACTTGAAGGCACACCTTAAAGCCGCTGTCGAGGCCGCCGCCGCCCAGATGGGCGCGCCACTCGAAGCGGCCATTCAGGAAACCCCGGCGAATAAACCGGGCGATTACGGTACGCCAGCCGCCTTTCAGATGGCCAAAGCCCTGGGCCAGAACCCGGTGCAGGTCGCGCAGACCCTGGCCCAGACGGTGCAACTGCCGCAGGGCATCAGCCGTGTGGAAGCTGCCGGCCCCTTCCTAAATTTCTTCGTGGACACCGCCGCTTTCGTGAGCGGTGTGGTCGACACGCCCTTTGCTATGCCGGCCCGGGGCGGCAAAGTGGTCATTGAGCACACCAGCGTCAACCCGAACAAGGAGCTGCATGTGGGCCACCTGCGCAACGTGGTCCTGGGCGACTCTATGGCCCGCATCTTCCGTGCAGCGGGCTTCACCGTTGAAGTCCAGAACTACATTGACGACACGGGCCGGCAGGCGGCCGAGAGCCTGTTTGCTATGACCCACTACGGCCGCGAATGGAACGGCGCGCAGAAGTACGACCACTGGCTGGGCGAGGGGTACGTTCAGCTGAACGCCGACCCCGCCAAGGCAGGGCTGGAGGCAGGCATCCGCGACGTCATGCACAAGCTGGAAGAGGGCGCCCTGCGGCCCAAGGTCGAGCAGACCGTTAAGGCCCAGCTGGAAACCTGTTTCCGCATCGGCGCGCAGTACGACCTGCTGGTCTGGGAGTCGGATGTGGTGGGCAGCGGCTTTCTGGCGCAGGCCATGAATATTCTGGAAGGCAGCCGCTACACCTCGCACCCCACCGAAGGCAAGTTTGCCGGCGCCTTCGTGATGAACGTGCAGGAATTTATGCCGGGCCTAGAGGAATCGAACGTGGTGCTGCGCCGCAGCGACGGCACCGCCATGTACGTGGCCAAGGACATTGGCTATCAGTTCTGGAAATTTGGGCTGTTTGAAGGCATGAAGTTTAAGCCCTTCATGACCGATCCCGCCGGGCATGCCATCTGGACGAGTGCCCCCGACGGTCAGCCCGATACAGAGAGGCGCTTTGGACATTCGGACGAGGTCATCAACGTCATTGACTCTCGCCAGAAGCATCCGCAGATGCTGGTGAAAAGTAGCCTAGGCGTGGCCGGCGAGACGGACAAAGAAGCCCGCTCGGTGCACCTGAGCTACGAGTTTGTGAATTTAAATGGTCAGACCATCAGCGGGCGCAAAGGCATTACGCTGGCGGTGGACACGGCGCTGGAAGAAGCGAGCAAGCGCGGCTTTGCTGAATTGAGCGAGAAAAACCCTGAGCTGGCGGGCCGCGACGACGCCCAGGAAATCGCCCGGCGCATTGGTGTAGGGGCGCTGCGTTTTGCCATGCTGCGCAACGAGCCCAGCCGCTCTTTTGACTTTGATCTTGAGAAGGCCAGCAGCCTCAGCGGCGACACCGCGCCGTACATCCAGTACGCAGCGGTGCGCGCGGCCAGCATACTGAGGAAGGCGCAGGCAGCAGGTTATTCCGTTGACGGCACAGGCGCTAACTGGGATGCGGTGCCCGAAGTTGACTTGATCTTAGCTAAGCAGGTAGCCAAATTGCCCGAAATCGTGGCCCAGGCGGTGCGTTTGCATTCACCGCACGGAGTCGCTCAGTATGCTCTCGACTTAGCAACCACCTTCAACGCCTGGTTCAACGCCAAGGACAAGCAGGGGAAGCCCGCTACCAACGTTCTGCAGAGCCCCGAAGGCCTGCGAGAAGCGCGCTTGGCGCTGGTCGCGCGCCTCCGCGCCGCCTTCGAAGACACGTTGGGCCTGATTGGGATTGAGATTCCAGCCGCGATGTAAAAGCGTCTGCAGAAAGGAGCGGGGCGAAGATCAATCGCCCCGCTCCTTTCTTTTTACAGTTCGGCTGAGTTTCTTGGAGAAGAGCTGCTGTCTTGCCATTCCCGAAGTGTGACCGACCTCAGCCCTTGCGCCTGCATCGCTTCCAGCAAGGCGGGCAGCATTGGCACCGTTACCTTCGCACCCGGCCCGGCGTCATGCAGGACCACCACCGCCCCAGGGGAAAGTCGAGGCAGGAGGGCCGCCAGCGTCGTTTCCGGCGTGGCTCCAGTGTGCCAGTCGCCGCCTTCCACACTCCAATGGGCCCCACGCAAGTTCGCCAGCCGTTGCCCCAGAATCGTCGCCAGGGTGTAGGCCCCGTGGGGTGGGCGGTGGAGGGTCACGGGCTGCCCTGTCATCGCCGCAATCCGCCGCGCCGCCTGTCCGGGCTCAAGGAAAGCCGACCAGGGTGACCGCACCCAGGCGTGAACGTGCTGCACCGCGTGGGCCTGCACCTCATGCCCTTCGGCCAGGGCACGCCGAATCAGGTCGGGATGGGCCTCGGCCAGGGGGGCCAGCACGAAGAAGGTGGCGTGCATGCCGGCGGCCTTGAGGGCGTCCAGAACGGCGGGCGTAGTCTGTGGGTCGGGGCCGTCATCAAAGGTCAAGGCCAGGGTGTTGCCCTGCGGCGGCCCCTCGCGCAGCAGCCCTAGATTCAGGCGCTGCACCAGCAGATAGGGAAGACCGATATAGGCAAGCAGTGCTGTCAGGCCCCAGCCCAGCCCTCTGTTCATGCCCGACCCAGGCGGCGCAGCAGTACGTCGGCCACCCGGTCGGCGGCGTCGGGCACGCTCAGGGCGCGGGCCCCTGCGGAGAGGCGCGCGTGCTCATCCCCGTCCAGGGCGCGCAGGATGGCTGGGCGCAGTTCGCTGAGCGCCCGTGCCCACAGCGCCGCGCCGCCGCGTTCCAGGTACAGGGCGTTGTACTCCTCCTGGCCGGGAATGGGGGCGTGGACAATCATGGGCACGCCCAACGTGGTCGCCTCTGCCACGGTCAGGCCGCCGGCTTTGCCCACCACGAGGTCGGCGGCCGCCAGCAGTTCGGGGAAGGAGGTCGTGAAGCCCAGGCGATGCAGTGTGGCGCCGCCCAGTTGCGCCACGCCGTGCCCGTCGGCGCCGGCCAGCACCAGTACCTGAACCCGCACGCCCAGATTGGCCAGTTCAGCCAGCACCCGCCCTTGCGCGCGGTAACTGCCCGTTCCGCCGGCCGACAGCAGAATAAGAGGCAAGTCCGGGTCCAGCCCGTGCTTTTGCCGCAGCGCAGCGCGGTCAGCGCCGATCAGGTCGCGGTAGATGCGGGCGATAGGAATGCCGGTCACTTCCACCCGTTCTGGGGCAATGCGGGCGCGAATCATCTGCTCGCGCGCCTCCTCGCTGGGCACCATCAGCAGGTCGGCCTCGGCGCGCGCCCAGTGCTGATGAACGCGGTAGTCGGTCACGACCAGACCATTGAGGAACTCGGCCCCAGTGCGCCGCCGCACATTGTCGGCCAGGGCGACCGGTGTGGGGTAGGAACTCACGACAGCCTCGGGCCGCAGCTCCTGCACGTCGCGGCGCATGGCGCGGTAGCCCAGCCAGCCAAACGCCTGTGCGGTGGGGGCATGGTCGTTGTCGGTCCACTCGTAAAAGCGGCGGTAGACGTCCGGCATGTGCCGCACCCAGAGGTCGTAGGTGCCGGCCGTAATAATTCGCTCGGGCGGGCTCATGTATTTCAGGAGGTCGGCGTGCCGGGCGTCCAGGGTCACGCCCCGGCCCCGCAGCGCTGCGTCCAGTGCGCCGTTGGCCTGGTGGTGGCCGCTGCCGAACGACGCCGAGACGATCAGGGCGCGCAGGGGGTCATGAGCCGCCGTCACGCGCGCCTCAGCAGGGTCAGGCCCAGCGCCAGGAAGACGACGTTCGCCAGCCACACGCCCACTTCGGGGAAGGCTGGTAGCGTCCCGGCCACCGTCAGCCCTACCAGAAACAGCACGTAGTACGCCACGGCCAGCCCCAACGCCACGCCCAAACTGACGCCCAGTGTGCGGCCATAGCGTAGGGCAAACGGCAGGGCGGCCAGCGTCAGCACCAGATTGGCGAAGGGCAACGCTAACTTGCGGTTCAGGCTGATCCGCGCGTTCTGGCGGTCAGCCGGCTTGGCCTTCGGGTCCCTTAAAGTGGCTGTCAATTCAGCCCAGCCCTGGGCATCGGCGCCGATAGCGTCGGCGTATTTGGCGAGGGTCTGCTGGCGGCTCAGGCCAGTGTCCACGGTCAGGCGGTCTGTCGCCTTCTCGGGCACGACGACGCTTGGAAACACGGCTTGCACCGCAGCGCGGAAAGCCGCTGGATCGTTCTCCGGCACCTGCGTCAGCGCTTTGGCGGCCGCGTAATCCACGATGAAGGTCGAGTAGCCCTGCAAACGCAGCTGCTGCCCTTCATAGGTGCCGCGTTCGGCCAGAATGAGGGTGCCGCGCTGGTAATTATCGGCCTGCCACTTTTCTACCCGGATGCCGCGCAACTCGCGCGTGGCTGGGTTATAGCTGCTCAGATACAGCGTCAGTCCTCCTCCCAGATCAACCGTTTTCCCCGCCAGGGTAGACAGTCCAGCGCCCGTCAGGGTGTCCCAGTACAGGCCGCGCGTTTCTACGTTGGCGCGTGGGGCTACCCACAGGCTCAGCCAGATGCTCAGCGCGGTGACCAGCAGCGCCACCACACCCGCTGGCTGCGCCAGTCGGCCCAGGCTGACGCCGCCCGACTGCACCGCCACCAGTTCACGTTCGGTGTTCATGCGTCCAAAGGCCACGACGGTCATGAGGACGACGGCCATCGGCAGCACCTTGACCAGCGTATCCGGCACCTGGTACGCAATCCACCGCCCCACCAGCCCCAGCGGGACGCCCTGAAGCCACTGGCTAGAGACAAAGAAATACCCGAAGCACAGAATGGCCGTAAACAGCAGGGTCCCGGCCAGCAGCGGCGGCCACAGTTCGGCGGTGACGAGGCGGGTCAGGCGGGTCATGGGGCGCCTTCGGCGCCGGAAGTAGGTCGTGGGTCGTGGGCAGTGGGGAAAAGCAGAAGACCTGTTTCTCTACCTCGCTCGGCCTGAAACAATGTGTTCGTCCTGTCCTTTTTGCACTCCCCACTCACCACTGACCACTTACCCTTTGGCAACCGCAAACAGAATCGTCGCTTCGGCCGCCAGTTCGCCGTCCACCTCGGCGCGGCAGGTGGTCTTACCCAGGCCCCGGCGCAAAAATTCCAGTTTGGCGTGCAGGTGCAGCTGATCGCCGGGAATCACCTTGCGCCGGAAACGGGCGCCTTCTACCCCAGCCAGATAGCCTACCGTGCCGGGTTCCAGCTGCCCGTGCAAACAGAACATACTGGCCTGCGCCAGGGCCTCGACGATCAGCACGCCGGGCATCACTGGCTCCTGGGGAAAGTGACCGGGGAAGAAGGGTTCGTTGATGCTGACATTCTTCAGCGCGTGGACAACGCCATCTTCAGCCGACAGCACCCGGTCCACCATGACAAACGGGAAGCGGTGGGGGAGCGTCTGCAGCACCTCTTGAATCAGGATGGGGGTCATAGGAACTCCTTGGGGGCGTGAAAAAGGAGGCGAAGCGCTGGCTGTGCAGGCTCCGCCTCCTGGCGCGTCTGGTCAGGGGACTGGGTCCCTGAAGAGATTTACCGGCGCAGGTAGTTGTCGCTGCTGACCAGGCTGTCGCCCAGCACCGGAATCATTTCCAGCGCCATGCCCGTGCCTACAGCCACCGCTTCCACCGCGTTCTCGGCCACGGCGACCGGAATGCCCGTCGTCTGGCGCAGCAGTTCGTCGAAGTTGCGCAGCAGGCTGCCGCCCCCGGTCATCACGATGCCCCGGTCAATAATGTCGCTGACCAGTTCGGGTGGGGTGATTTCCAGGACGCGCTTAACGCCTTCCACGATCTTGGTGACCGGCTCGGACAGGGCCTCAACCACGTCGGTGCTGTCCAGACTGATGGTCTTGGGCAGGCCGTTGACCAGGTCGCGCCCGCGCACCTCGGCTGTCAGGTTCTCGGCGTCGTCTAGCAGCATGGCCGCGCCCACTTTCACCTTGATTTCCTCGGCCGTGCGCTCGCCAATCAGGACGTTGTGCTTGCGCCGCACGTAGCGGATGATGCTCTCGTCAAACTCGTTGCCTGCCACACGCATGGATTCGCTGACCACGATGCCGCCCAGCGAGATCACGGCCACATCGGTGCTGCCCCCGCCAATGTCCACGACCATGCTGCCGACCGGCTCGGCAATCTTCAGCCCGGCGCCAATGGCGGCGGCCAGCGGCTCTTCGATCAGAAAGGCGCGTTTGGCGTTGCTGTTCAGGGCGGCGCGCAGGACCGCGCGTTTTTCCACGTCGCTGACGTTGCTGGGCACGCCCACCATCAGCTGAGGCTTGAAGCCAAACAGGCGCCCAGCGTTGCCCTGCACCTTTTGCAGGAACATGGTGATCATTTTTTCGGTCAGGCCCTCGTCGGCAATCACACCGTCTTTGATGGGCCGGACAGCCACAATGCCGCCTGGCGTGCGGCCAATCATGCGGTAGGCTTCCTCGCCCACCGCCTTGACCTGTTTGCTGTCGCGCGCCATGGCAATCACGCTGGGTTCTTGCAGCACCAGGCCGCGACTCTTGCTGTAAATCAGGAACGTTGCCGTTCCGAGGTCAATTCCAATGTCTTCAGA
This sequence comes from Deinococcus betulae, assembly GCF_020166395.1. Lineage (NCBI taxonomy): Bacteria > Thermotogati > Deinococcota > Deinococci > Deinococcales > Deinococcaceae > Deinococcus > Deinococcus betulae. The sequence goes on from NZ_JAIQXU010000040.1 coordinate 19,758, forward strand.
CAGCCTCACACTTGCCTCCGGTACAAACCATGCAATCGTACCACGCCCTCTGAGAGGCGCCTGAACCCGCTTTCATGGAAGAAGCGCCTGTTCTCTGGAACTCGGTAAGCCTGCTTGGCCGGGGCCTAGCTCCGGGGTTTGACATAGGCTGCCAGCCCCATCAGCAGACTGGTCAGGCCGATCAGGGCCAGCGCCTGCACCACGCCGCTCCAGTGACTGGCCCCCAGCACATCAGCTAGTGGCCCGGTCAGCGCTCCCAGCGAGCGCAGCCACAGCGGCCCGGTGCCCGATAGCGAGGCCAGCAGGCCCAGCGCTAGGGCGCCCAGGCCGGTCGCTCCCACAAAAAGCGTGATGCACAGCACCCAGCTCAAGATTCTCAGCGCCAGCTTCACTGGCTTACCTTCTGTTGTTCGCCCCAACGCCTGCTCATTCGGGGCATTGTAGTCGTGGTCTGGCCGGGACGTGCGCCCTGGCGGGGGGCTAGACTGGCCTGCGTGAGTCTGCCCGCCCGCGTCCGCGTCACCCGGCCCCCTCTTCCTCTGTCGCCTGCCCTGCGCGCCGCCGCTCTGCGCCTGTGCCCGGCCGCGCCGGTCGGCGCCCTCCAGGCCGCGGCGCTGGCGATTGCGGGCGGCACTGTTATCGGTGCCCATCTGCGCTGGGAGGGGGACGAGGCAGCGACGGTCGATACGGGCTGGCGTGGCCGGGGTATCGAAGAGGCGCTGGCGGAAGCCGTGAGCCGTGAGCTGTGAGGACCGCCTTGCCCTGAGTTTGTTTGCCGCAGGGTGTTGACATCAGGTGCCGCCGAAGCACAGCAGCGTTCGGCAAAGGCCCTGACTGCTGTGAGTGGTTCAAGTTGCAGGAAGAATACGCGGGCCATACAAAACATCAGAGGAGTGCCGGCTCTCAGGGGACGCCACCCACGGGCTCATCCAGCCGCAGGGTTGCGGGTAGAGCCCCATCCAGAAGCTGCTGGACAGCGCCCACCATCACCGGACCTGGCGCTTCATGCTCGGCCAGCCAGGTCAGGATGGCGCTGGCGGCCTCCCGGTTCTGCTCGTAGCCGGGGCAGAACTTCGCCAGAGGCACGGGGCCAGCCCACTGCTCGGCCCGGCGGTCCACGGCATAGGGGTCGCGTGGGGGGCCCGCCTCCAGCCGCAGGGCCTGTATGGTCAGAACACGGTCCACGGCATACACCTGAATAAAACGCAGGGCCGTCAGCCGCTCGCCCCTCAGCTCGCGCAGCAGCCCCACATACAGGTTGGTCAGGGCTTCGCCCAGGTGATGGTCCGGCTGGTTATGGCCCCACCCTGCGGGCACCTGCGAGGTCTGGTGGGTCACCCAGTTCTGGGAGGGGTCTCTGGACCAGAGGACCCGCATGGACGGCTCGGCCACCGCCGCCCATTCCTGACGGGTAAAGACGGCGTATTCGGCAAATACGCCATCCTGAAACAGCACCTTGCGCCCGTGTGGGCTGTTCTGGAAGTCGTAGGCCGTGGGCGCCGCTGCCCGCAGCCAGTCAATGTCACCCAGAAACTGCGCCTGGGCCTCCGTCTCCACGATGACAAAAAAGTCCAGGTCAGAGAACTCGTCTATGCGCACGCTGTGAAGGCCGCAGGAGCCGACGCCTAGCAGCGCCAGAGCACCGGGCCGCGTTTGCACAGACGCCGCAATCTCGCTCAGGCGTTGGGTGAGCCGGGCTGCCCACTCGCTGCTTCGGGAAGAACGGGCTGGGGTCATGAGCCAGAGTCTGCGCTCAGAGGGGTCCGGAGTCGAGTGGGTGCGCCCGAATCGCCGGCATCCGCTTGCCGCTTACCCTGACCTAACGCCCGTTTGGTAGCCTGACGCCATGACCGTCACCGACGCCCCGACAGGCATGACATTTGCCCTCAGCGACGACCAGCGCCTGATTGTGCAGCATGTCCGCGAATACGCCCGCGCCGAACTGGCGCCCAAAGCGGCGGCGTATGACCGCAGCGGTGAATACCCGCGCGAGCAGCTGCGCGGCCTGGCCGACCTGGGCCTGCTGGGGGCCACGGTCCCCGAGCGCTGGGGCGGGGCGGGGCTGGACAGCGTGACCTACGCGCTGTGCCTGGAAGAAATCGCCGCCGCCGATGCCAGCGTGGCCGTGATTGTCTCGGTACAAAACGGCCTGCCCGAGCAGATGATTCTGCGCTACGGCACCGATGAGCAGCGCGGGCAGTACCTGAAGCCCCTGGCCGAGGGCCGCCACATCGGCGCCTTCTGCCTCACAGAAAGTGGCGCGGGCAGTGACGCCGCCAGCCTGACCCTGCAGGCCCGGCAGGGCGGCGACGGCTGGGTCCTGAACGGCACCAAAGCCTGGATTACCAGCGGAGGGCAGGCCGACACCTATCTGGTCATGGCGCGCACGGGTGGCGCGGGCGCGCGCGGGGTGTCCTGCTTTATCGTCGAGAAGGAGACGCCGGGCCTGTCCTTCGGCAAGCCTGAAGAGAAGATGGGCCTGCACGCCGCCCACACCACCACCGTCACCTTTGAGGACGTGCAGGTGCCCCAGGCCAACATGGTGGGCGAGGAAGGCCAGGGCCTCATCATTGCGCTGGCCAGTCTGGACGCCGGGCGCATTGGCATTGCCATGCAGGCCATCGGGATTGCCCGCGCGGCGCTGGACCACGCGGCCAGATACGCCAGCGAGCGCGAGCAGTTTGGCAAGAAGCTGCGCGAGTTTGAAGGCGTGTCGTTCAAGATTGCCCGCATGGCCGCCCGCATCGAAAGTGCGCGCCTGGTGGCCCTGAAAGCTGCGTGGCTCAAAGACGCCGGCCAGCCCTACGGCAAGGAAGCCAGCATGGCCAAGCTGCTGGCCAGCGAGGCGGCGGTGGACGTGACCCGCGACGCCATCCAGATTTTTGGGGGCAACGGCTACAGCCGCGAATACCCCGTCGAGCGGCTCTACCGTGACGCCAAGGTCACCGAAATTTACGAGGGCACCAGCGAGATTCAGCAGCTGGTCATCAGCCGCGCTGTCTTTAACGAACTGACCTGAAGCGGGCTTGAGCAGGAACGGGGGGCCGTCCCATCTGGCCGCCACAGACTGGGGCATGCCCCTGCGCGCCCTGTCTCTGGCGGCCCTGATGTCTGGTGGAGCCGCCGCCTTTACCCTGCCCACCGTCAGCGGCGTGCCGTGGTCCCTGGCGCAGGCCCTGGGGCGTGAGCGGGTCCTGATCCTGGTCAATCCGCCGGCCGCCTCGCTGGCGGCCCTGCGGGCCCAGGACACGGCCCTTCAGGTGTACGACCTGCGCGTGGTGGCCCTGCTGCCGCCCGGCGACCCCCGACTGCGCGGCGGCACCCAGATGCTGACACTGCTGGCCGACAAGGGCGGCGTGGTTGGGCGGCAGTATGCGCCTGCCGCCCTCATCGGCAAGGACACAGGCGTGAAGGCCCGCTACCGCGCCCTGCCCACCCTCAAGACCGTCCTGGCCCTGATTGACACCATGCCCATGCGTCAGCAGGAGCGCCAAGAGCGCGGGCAGTAGGGACCACAAGATAAAGAGAGCGCCCCTCGCGCCTTCCCAGGCCAGGCGGCACAATGCGCCCCATGCGGCAACTGTTGTGGGTTCCGGGCATGGTCATGGTGCTGGCGGTGCTGGTTGACCTGCTTGTGACCTGCATCCAGTCGGGTGAGGGCCGCCTCAGCCGCGCCGTTCACCGCCAGCTGTACGCGGCGCTGCGCCTGGCCGCGCGCGTGTTCCGGCGCCGGGGCCTCCTGGCCTGGAGTACCCCGGTGCTGATTATGGGGACGCTGACCGTCTGGACGGGGCTGCTGTGGCTGGGCTGGACCCTGATTTTCTGGTCACAGCCCGGCGCACTGGTGGGGGCGGAAAACGGACAACCCGCTACCTTTCTGGCCTCCTTTTACTTTGTGGGCTACACCCTGAGCACCCTGGGCCTGGGCGAGATCATCGCCACGAAACCGCTGTGGCGCATCCTGACAGATATCGCGTCTATCAGTGGGTTTTTTCTACTGACGTTTGCCATCACCTTTATCGTGCCGGTGGCGCAGGCGCGGGCCGACCGCCGCGAACTGGCCTTGTGGCTCCACCGCGCTGGGCCGGGCGCGCAGGCGCTGATTATTAATGCCCACACCGACCATGACCAGGGCCTGCGCAGCCTGACCACCAGCCTCCACAGTGTCCTGAACCGCATTGACGCCGCGCACCTGAATACCCCGTACCTGCACCGGTTTCATGACCATGACCAGCAGGACGCGCTGGACCTCCACCTGCCTGCGCTCGGCGAGGCCCTGCTGATTCTGGAAGGTGCCCTGCGGGGCGACTGCCCGCAGGGCCTGCGCCGCGCCCTGGCCAGCGTGACCAGTGTGGCCCGGACCTTTCACCTGACCCACGGCGGCGCCCTGCCGCCCGTCCCGCCGCCGCCCGACTTGACGCCGCTGCGAGGAGCCGGCTTTGACCTGAAGTCGGACGCCGAGTTTCACCTGTTTCTGGCGAACCACACCCAGTTGCGCCGGCGCCTGTACGCCATGACCCATATGGGCCTGTGGTCGTGGGAAGAGGTGGCCGGGACCCACGGTGAGCCTTCTTGATGAATCGCAACGCCTTTCAAGCGGCAGCTGGGTGTGTCGGGGTCTGTGCCGACCGGCGACAGTGTGCAAGACCACGCCCATATCAACCCCAGGAGCGTTTTGCTGCTACAGGAACTGGCCCAGGTTGCTGTCACGTGTGTCAAGTCCGGTTGAATTAATCCGTTTCCGTCAACGAGTCAATTTGCGTTTGCATAAGTTTAAGGTGGCTTTGATTGCTGCTCGCCTCGGTTCGTCTCTCCGGGGCTGTGGAGCCGACTGTCAAGCGGTGGCCAGATTTGCTCAGGGGCTCTGCCGACTCCCTCTATTGGCTCCGGCGGGTGCCGTAGCGGCGCAGCAGTTCTGTCCGGGCGATCATTGCCAGGCGCGGCGTGTGGGCCTTTTCGGGGTCGGAGACGCCGTAGGCGCGGCGCAGGGTGCGCGACCACCAGGTCAGGCGGCGGCGGTGGGCGGGGGGCAGATCCACCACCGTAAAACCGTAGATGCCCAGCACGTCTGCAAAAATGCTGATGCTGAAGACGGCGTCCAGGGTCTGCCAGTCGGGGTCGTCGCGTAGCGCCGCCGCCAGATCATGAATCGAGTGGGTGACGACCCGGCGCCCCGCCACTGGCCGCTCGGCAAGTTCGACCAGGCGGGCGCTGTCCAGATGAAACTCGGCCACGCGCTGACCCCGGCCGAGGGTCAGCCCCGCCGGCTGGTCGGGCGCGGGCAGGGTTATATCGGCCAGGGGATAGGGCGCCGTGCCCACGCGAAAGAGGCTGCTGGCGTGCCCCCCAATGCGGCGGATACGGCCAAGGCGGTCATAGATCACGTCCACGAGTTGCAGCGCGGTGGCGGGAATGTCACGCAGGGTATCGGGGCGCAGGTGGCGCAGCCCGGAGAGGGCCCGGACCTCATACCCGCGCGCTTGCAGGTCTGTCAGGTGGGCAGGCAGAGCGCGGGCCACCTGGGGATCTGTGCCGCTAAGGTGAAGCAGGGCGCCAGGACGCCGACCCTGGGCGAGGTTGCCCTGACCGGCAATGGGGCGCAGGCCGGTTTGCTGCGCCATCAGGGCCACCCAGAGGGCCGGCACCCCTGCCGCCGCACGGAAGGCATGGGGAGGCTGGCCAGTCAGAGCCGTCAGCCCGGCCTGCGCTTGACGCAGCCGGGCCAGAGTCCAGGGTGGGGTCAGGGGCCCGCCGGGTACGAAAGGCCGCAGGTCATGGCCTTCGGCGGCGGCCTGCTGCGCCAGGGCGGGCGCGCGGGCAATAGCCCCGGCCTCAAAGCAGAAGGTGGCCTGGGCCCCGGCGGCCTTCAGGGCGGCCAGCAGGGCTGGCGTGGTCTGTGGGTCCGGGCCTCCCTCAAAGACCAGGCCCAGGCCCGGCTGGGCACTGCGGGCCCGGCGCAGCGTGCCCACACCGGTCCAACGCCACAGCCGCCCGGCGCCCCACAGCAGCGCCCCCAGGCCCAGCGCCCACCTCCCCAATTTGCCCGCCACTCGCCCCATTCCGGCCACTGTAGCCCGTCAGGGCATGGGCACAAACGAACCGGTCCACAGCCGGCGCCGCTCGTGCTCGCCCCCTACGGTGAGGGTCACGCCGCTCAGGTCCAGTCGGGCCACCTGGGGGTCCCTTTCGGTGTACGCCGGCCAGGCGCGGCCAGGGTGCCCGTCCCGCACAAAGGATGCCCAGGCCGCCTGCATCCGGTGGGCCAGCGCGGCGCGGCGCCCGGCGTCCCCGCCGCGCATCAGGGTCGAGGCAGCGCCCATGGGCCGGGGCCACAGGAACAGCAGTTCCATGCCGTGCGTGGCGCCCAGGCCAAACAGGCGCGTGCCCCAGTCAAAGCGGTAGCGGTAGGCAGGCGCCGCGTGACCGCGCAGCAGGGCGTCGTTGCCACTGTGGAAAAACAGGTCTGTGCCCAGCGCCACCAGCCCACCCTCGGTGTCCGTGTAGGTCGCCAGCACGGCCCCCAGCTGCCCTGGGGCGAGGTAGGGCACCATCACCCGCGTCAGCAGCGTGCGGTCGGTGCGCGGAAAGATGCGGTTGGGCAAGCGGACAAACAGGGAGTATTCATCGCGGTTGGCGCCCAGCAGCAGCGGCACCGGCGCCGCCGGGGTGGCCAGCAGTGCCGCGAAGTCCCTGGGCAGCACCTGCCCATCCAGAAAGGGGCGGGAATTCAGGCGGCGGGCGCGGACAGCCTCCAGGCGGTGCAGTGCCCCCACAAACGCGGCGGGTGGGCGGCCCCACAGGTCATGGACATTGGTCCGCCCGATCCCCAGCGCGTCTGCATACGCCTGCGCAGTCTCCAGGCTGTTGTCCCAGCTGCTCACCTGATTGAGCGTGCCGCTTTGCAGGATGGCGCCGCGAATCAGGTGGGCGGCGCCGGGGTCCCGCAGCATCAGGGCCGCCGCCACGGCGCCCGCCGATTCGCCCGCCACCGTGATGCGCGCCGGGTCGCCTCCAAAGCCTGCAATGTTGGCCGCCACCCAGCGCAGCGCGGCCACCTGGTCCTGATAGCCCGCGTTGGGGGCAAAGCGGTCATCCTGAAACAGTCCGCCAAAGTTGGCGTAGCCCAGTGGCCCTAGCCGTGAATTGACCGTCACCACCACCAGGCCGTGCCGGGCCGCAAACTCGCGGCCATCGTACAGACGGCCACTGCCGGCCCGGAAGGCGCCGCCATGAAACCAGAGCAGCACCGGGTGCCCCTGGCCCCCCGCGGGCGCCCAGATGTTCAGGGCCAAGCTGCCCTCGGCCGAGGGCGCCAGGGTGACTGAAGGGTCCAGCGGTTGCAGCGTGTCCGGGGCATAGGTCTGGGTGCGGCGCGTGCCAGTCCAGCCTGGATGCGGGGCCGGCGGGGCAAAGCGCAGCGGTCCACGGGCCGGCGCGGCGTAGGGCAGGCCCAGCCAGGCGTGGGCCCGCAGCGGGCCAACCGCCACCAGCCGCCCCTGAACCTGACCAGCCGCCGTTTTAACAACAAGAGACACGGAGTAAGGTAACAGGCTGCGCTGGAAAGACGTTCACCCTTCGTCCTATTCCCGTCACTGGTTGACCGGAATAGCCTTTAGGCTCAGGTGATGACCGCCGAAGCCTTCTACCGCTACCTGATGTCTGCTCGCCGCGCCCTGTGGGTCACCCTGCGCGCCCTGCCGGAAGATCAGTTGTCTGCGGCCGTTATTCCCACCGAGGGCGCCCGCTGCATTAAAGACCTCCTGATGCACATGGCGGTGGTTGAAGACGGCTGGTTTCGCGGCGACCTGCTGGGGCAACCGACGGTGCTGGAGACGTTGGGCGTGGGCGCCCCCGGCTCGGCGGCCGAATACTGGCACCACGACCACCGCCCGCTGGACTGGCTGCTGAGCTACTGGGAGGCGGTCGAGCAGGCCACCCTGGCCAGCTGGCCGGCGCTGCTGGAGCAGGCGGCCCAGCACCGCCGCATTCCGGTGGACGAGAGTCGCCCCGAGACTCTGTCGGCCGATGAGGTGCTGTGGCACGTCATGCAGCATGAGGTCAGGCACAGCGCCCAGGTGGTGCAGATGATTCGCCTGCTGGGGCACCGGCCCCCCGCGCTGGACCTAGTCTTTCATGTGGCCAGAGGGCCAGAAGAAGCCTGAAAACAGGCCGCCCGTCAGATGAGGGCGGCCTCGTTCTCCTCCTTCTTCAGTCGGTGTACGCCCCCACCGCCGCGCTGCTGACCAGCTTGGCGTACTTGGCCAGCACGCCGCGCTTGTACCGGGGTTCCGGGGCCACCCACGCGGCGCGGCGCCGCTCCAGCTCGGCCTCTTCGACGTGCAGGTTCAGCACCAGGGTTTCGGCGTTCAGCTCGATGGTGTCTCCCTCCTGCACCAGTGCAATCGGTCCGCCCACGTACGCCTCGGGGGCCACATGGCCCACCACCAGGCCGTAGGTGCCCCCCGAAAACCGGCCGTCGGTAATCAGGCCCACGCTGTCGCCCAGGCCCTTGCCGATGATGGCGCTGGTCGGTGAGAGCATCTCCCGCATGCCGGGGCCACCTTTTGGACCTTCGTAACGAATGACCAGCACGTCGCCGGCCCGAATCTGGTCGGCCATGATGGCGTGCATGGCGTCCGGCTCCGAATCGAAGACTCGCGCCGGACCCGTGATCTTGATGCTTTTCAGGCCGCTGATTTTGGCCACTGAACCCTCAGGGGCCAGGTTGCCGCGCAGGATGGCGAGGTGCCCTTCAGTGTAGATAGGCTGGTCAAAGGGCCGAATCACGTCCTGGCCGGCGTCAGGCGTATCCAGTTCATCTGCCAGATTCTCGGCAACGGTCTTGCCGGTCACTGTCAGGCAGTCGCCGTGCAGCAGCCCAGCCGACAGCAGCATCTTCATGACGCGCGGAATGCCGCCGGCCACATGCAGGTCGGTGGCCACATACTGCCCGCTGGGCTTGAGGTCGCAGAAAACGGGCGTGCGCTCACGGATGCGCTCAAAGTCGGCCAGGCTCAGGTCCACGCCAGCCGCGTGCGCGACGGCCATCAGGTGCAGTACGGCGTTCGTGGAGCCGCCGACCGCCATGATCACGGTAATGGCGTTCTCGAAGGCTTTTTTCGTCAGGATGTCCAGCGGGCGAATATCCTGCTCGATCAGGGTCAGCAGGGCGCGGGCGCTGTCGGCGCTGCTGACGGCCTTTTCGGCGTCTACTGCGCTCATGGTGCTGGAATAAGGCAGGCTCATGCCCATCGCCTCAAAGGCGCTGCTCATGGTGTTGGCGGTGTACATGCCGCCGCAACTGCCATTGCCCGGACAGGCGCGTTTTTCAATTTCGGTGAAGTCCTCGCGGCTGATTTTACCCGCCCCGAAGGCCCCCACTGCCTCAAAGACACTGACAATCGTCAGGTCCTTGCCGTCGTAGTGGCCGGGCTTGATAGTGCCGCCGTACACGAAAATGGCCGGAATATTCAGCCGGGCAATCCCAATCATGGCGCCGGGCATGTTCTTGTCGCAGCCGCCCACCACAATCACCCCGTCGTGCGATTGCCCCCGGCTGACAGTTTCAATAGAGTCGGCAATCACCTCGCGGCTGACCAGGCTGCACTTCATACCCTCGGTGCCCATGGAAATCCCGTCGCTGACCGTAATCGTGCCGTAGACCTGGGGCATGCCGCCGCCCTCGGAGATGGCCCCGGTGATGTGCCCGGCCAATTCGCCCAGGCCATTGTTGCAGGGCGTGATGTTGCTCTGGGCGTGTGCCACGCCGATGATCGGCTTCTCGAAATCCCCGTCTCCAAAGCCGACGGCGCGCAGCATGGCGCGGTTGGGGGCGCGCTCGTCGCCCTGCGTAACCTGATGGCTGTTCCAGTTCAGCTTTCGTTTCTGGGCGGTGTCCGTCATGCCTCAAGGTAGCGGCCTGGTCCCTGAGCAGCGGCGGAAAGCACAGACAGGGGTAGGGTGCGCCCATGACCCGGCCTCACCTCGTCTTTGTAGACAACGCCGACAGTGGTGTTCTGAACGGCCTGAAAGACCTGTGGCACAAGACGCTTTCGCCGTAGACCTACGACTGCCAGCTGTGTGCTGTGACCTATGGTTCGCTGGGTATGCGGCGCGAGTGGCGGGCCTTCTGGCAAAACCTGGAGGCCGATATCACGTTTCTGCACCGGGACGAGGTGCAGGCGCGCTACGGCGTTGGCGGCCTGGTCCTGCCAGCGGTGTTCGAGGAGCGGGACGCGGCCGCCTTCAGCCCTGGCTGTCCGCCGAACAGCTGCGGGCGGCGCCCAGCCTGGTGATGAATCTGGTGGAGCGCCGCCTGGCGGGCCGGGGAGCCTCTCTTGTTCGCCCTACCCGATGTTCAGGCCCACATCGAAGGTGGCCCTGTACCCCTTAACTGGATCGCCCGTCACCTTCAGCAGCAGCTGTGAGCCGCCGTTGCGGTAGATGCCGTCCTGGGCGTTGGGGGTGTCGGCTTTGCCCTTCTGGCTGTAGGGGGCGCGGGTCAACACGGCCGCATTCACAGTTTCGGGGAAAAACAGCTGCGAGGTGAATTCGCCTGTGGCCTTGCCGCTGGCGTTCAGGGGCCGCAGCTTGAAATGAATGTGAATGGCGCGTCCCTGATACCAGCCCGGATAGATGGTGGTAAAGCTGGCCTTACCCTGGGCGCTGGTGACCTGCGAGCCGCGCAGAAAGTCGCCTGCGACGCCCGACACGCCCGAGTAGTTGCCCAGAGCGTCGCAGTGCCACACGTCAATCAGAACGCCCGCGCGGGGTGTGCAGCCGCCTACCGCCACCCGTGAAGTCACGAAGTCCAGCGTCAGGGGCACGCCGCTGACCACCTTGCCTGTTTTGCTGTCCTTGCGAAGGTCGCTGCGGCGCGGCTCGCCCTCCACAAAGTAAGGCCCTTCGGTCATGGCAGGCCGCACCACACAGCCGGGCAGGCCCGTGGCGCCGCTGGTGCCGGCGCTGGTTCCCCCTGCGCCGCCCATGCCCCCCGCCCCTCCGGGTGGTGGGGGCGGCCCGCCGCGCTGGGCCAGGACACCGCCTGCTGTCAGGGCGGCCGCGCCACCGCTCAGCCCCAGCAGCCGCAGCGCCGAGCGCCGGCTGAGCAGGCGGCCCACCATCTCGTCGTCGTTGTCTTCTTCGGGCAGTTCGGGCGTCAGGGGCAGGCGGGGGTCGTGTGGGTCGTTCATAGGGGCACCT
>NZ_JAIQXU010000041.1 GCF_020166395.1 Deinococcus betulae
GAGCGAGTGAACTTGACACAGGCAACTCGGAGTAAGCGGCGACTTCCCTGGACGGGCAGCACTTGTCTACTACCAGAGCAACGAGGAACCGCTCTGAGACGACAGACGGCATTTTTCCAAGCCCCTTCAACAGCCGCGTGGCTTGCCTCGCCTTTGCCGGCCCAGTCAGGCGGCATACTGCCCCGCGTGAGCGCTGCCGAGACCCTAGCCGACCTCGCCCACGCGCTGGGGGCCGACGCGGTGGGCTGGGCGCCCGCACAGGTGCCGACTGCGGCAGTGACCGAGTACGCCAGCTGGCTGGAGGCCGGCCACCACGCGGGGATGGCCTACCTTGAACGGCAGCTGCCGGCCCGCGCTGCGCCGGCCAGTCGCCTAGAAGGGGCCCGCAGCGTGCTGGTGCTGGGGGTTTCGCACGCCTTCGAGCCGCCGCCTGTCCCGGCTGGGGGCGTCCGGGTGGGGCGGGTGGCACGCTACGCCTGGACCCCTGATTACCATGACCAGCTTCAGCCACTGCTGACCCGGTTAGAAGAGGAAGCGGCCAGGCTGGGCGTGCGGGCGCGCGGCTACGTGGACCACGGCCCCGTGATGGAGCGTCTGTTTGCCGCACAGGGCTTTCTGGGCTGGCGCGGCAAGTCGGGCATGCTGGTGAGCACGTCGCTGGGCGCCTTCGTGACGCTGGCGGTGCTGCTGACCGACCTGCCGTTTGAAGGCGAGGCGACCCCGCACCCAGACCGCTGTGGCCGCTGTACCCGCTGCGTCATGGCCTGTCCTACCGCCGCCATTAGCCCCGACCGGACTATTGATGCGCGGCGCTGCGTGTCTTACCTGACAATTGAACACCGGGGGCCGGTGCCCCTGTCGCTGCGGGCCGGCATAGGCGACTGGCTGCTGGGCTGCGACGTGTGCAGCGAGGTCTGCCCCTGGAGTGGCAAGGCCGGGCCGCTGGCGCGCTTGCTGCAGCCTGTCCCCAACCTGGCCCACCCGGACCTGAGCAGCCTGTTTGGCATCAGCGAGCGGCAGTTCGAGCGCCGGTTTGCGGGCAGCGCCCACCTGCGCCCCCGGCGCAAGGGCCTGGCCCGCAACGCCCTGACGGTCCTGGGCAACACCCGCGCGCCCCAGGGCTGGCCCCTGCTGCTGGCCGGCGCCGCCGACCCCGCCCCAGAGGTGCGTGACGCGGCGGCCTGGGCCCTGGCCCGGTGGGACGAATGGGCCGAGGTCGAACGACTGCGCCGCGACCCGGATGAGCGGGTGCAGGCTACAGCCAATGCCCTGTGCGACAACCGGGTCCAAGAGGGGTCAACTACCCTCACTGAACCAGGCTGACGAATCTGGGGGCTGGCCGCAGACCCTCACAGAGTCCCGACCGTGCTCAAGAGCCGGATTGAATCGGCGGCGACCACACGGACGCTGACACCACCGTCTGCAACACGCTGAACTCCGAGTGGACTTGAAAAGCTGCCTAGCAGGCTTGAAGAGCTTCGCAGCAGAGCGAGAAGAAGCAAAACGGACTGACGGGCGTGAAGTTGGCCAATAGGCAACTTACTGGTGTATGCAAAAAACAGACAGAATCCGTATCACTCCCACTTCCTCAAGAAGCGCCGAAAGACCTCCGGCTTATTCGGAATGTTTCAGTTCCGCTCCTCTCCCCTAATTCACCGCGCGCAGGGTGGCCAGCAGCGCTGGGTTGTCTTCACGCACAAATACCGCGGGCTGCCCCAGCGGCGAAGGCACCCGCACCATCTGCCCGCCAGCAAACACCTGCCCGGTCCAGGCATGCACCCAGCGCGACCCGGCCGGCAGACGCACTCGCGTCTCATTCTGGCCGGGCCGCAGGGCTGGGGCCACCAGCAGGTCCGGCCCCAGCAGATAGCTGGTGGGCTGCGCCTCAAAGGGTTCGGCAGGGAACTCGAACCAGACCGGGCGCATCAGGGGCGTGCCGTCCCTCTGCGCCCCGGCCATCAACCCGGCGCGGTAGGGGGCCAGCGCCGCGTACAGCCGCGCGGCCCGGGCCAGCGCCGGCAGAGTGGCGGGGTCGTACGCCTGGGCATTGTCAGCAGGCCGGTTGCCTTCATGGGTGCGCAGCAGCGGCGTGAACGCACTGAACTCCAGCCAGCGCGCCAGCACTTCCGGCGAGCGGCGAATGTTGATGGGCACCTGCGTGACCGTGGTGTAGCCGCCTGCATCGGCGTGATTGAGCGTCATGCCGCTGAGGCCGCCTGACAGCAGCCCCGTCAGCGCCGAGCGCAGGCCATCGTCTGCGCCCCAGTTCACCAGCTGGTCGCCTGCCCAGAAGGCCCCGGCCTGCCCCGGCGAGGTGGTGAAGGCGCTGCGGTGAAACACCAGCTTGTCGCCGCCCAGTTCGGCGGCCAGTTCACGGTTCAGGCGCGCCCACAGCACCGGATAGGCGTTGTGCAGGGCCGTGGCCGTACCGCGCGCCGGGCGGGCGTCCAGCGGCAGACTCTCGCCGAAGTCGGCCATCCAGCCGTCCAGCCCCGCCTCGGCAATGGCGTCCCGCAGCACCGCTTTGAACCAGGCATACGCCTGGGGACTGCTCAGGTCCACGAGCGCCGCACTGAACGAGGTGTTGAGCTGGTCATAGACACTGCCGTCCGCCTGTTTCAGCAGGAAACCGCGTTCGGCGGCCTCGCGGTACAGGTGGCGGCGAACGTTCGACTTCTCACCCGTGTCGGTCAGGAAGGGGTTGACGTAGCCCAGCACGCGCACGCCGTCGGCAGCGAGGTCGCGGCGCAGCTCGGCCCAGCCGGGGTAGTGGGCGGCGTCCAGTTCCCAGTTCCACCACAGCTGCTGGCCAAAGCTGGTGGTGCGCCGTCCCACCCAGTCTTGCAGCCACAGGCCCGCCACGGGTACCCCGGCAGCCTTGACACGGGCGTAAACCTCGCGCACGCGCGCCGTTCCGCCCTGCACCCCCAGCAAAGCACCCTGGCCGGTCCAGGCGGGCAGCGGGGCCATGCGGCCGGTGTCGGCGGTCAGGGCGCGCGTCAGGGTACGGATATTGCCTGCGGCCAGACGCAAATGCAGCGAGGCGCCCGTCATTTCCAGGCGCCAGCGTCCGCCGCGCGTGTCCAGGGCGCCGGGTAAGGTGTCCAGGCTCCAGATGCTCTGGCCGCTTCCCTGATCGTCCAGCAGGCGCAGGTGGGGCATGGGCGCGTAACTGCTGTGCCAGGCGCCGCCCGCACCGTTGTTCGTCAGATTGGCCAGCCAAGTCAGCGGCTGCTGCCCGCGCCCCACGCCCTGCTCGCTGACCAGCACCGGCAGGCGCCGCCCCCGCAGATTCAGGGTGCTGAACTGCTCGCCGCCGCCCGTCACGCGGGTACGCAGGGCTAGGGTCCCCGCCGCGCCCAGCCCGGTCAGACGGGCGCCGCCCGTGACCACCACGCGCACGTCTAGCACCTCGCCCTCGGCGCACAGGAGCAGCGTGTACGGCAGGGTAGGGCCATCCGGGCAGGTCAGGGTGCCAGTGCCCTGCGCCTGGGCTGGCCCAGTCACGCGCAGAGCACTCAGGCGCTGCGCCGCACACACCTGGCCCCGGCCTTCGCGTACCCGCACCATGCCGCGCGCCTCGGTGTAGGTCACGGGCCGGTCGGTGGCGTACAGGAAGGCGGCCCCCGGCCCGGCCGACCAGACCTCCTGCCCGGCGCGGGTGACCCGCCAGCCCCCCTGGGTGGTGACGGTCAAGGCGCCCAGAGTGACCGTCTCAGCGCTAGCCTCCAGTGACCCAGGGCCCGGCGGCGCCGTCACGCCCCGCCCATAGCCCAGCAGGCCTACGGCGGCCAGCACGCCCATCAGACCCAGCACCGCCTCTCTGCGCCTCACACCCCAGTTCACGCCCTGCATCCTGGCACGAAGGCTGGCCGCATGAAGAACTTCTGGGGGCGTTTTCCCTCGCAGGCCGGGCGCCCGGCGACTACCATAAGGGCGTGCGCCTGCTCCGCTTTGCCCCGCTGCTGACCCTGCTGACCGTGCCCCTGACTGCCGCCCTGACCTCCCAGACCACGGCGCCCACCCTGACCCCCACCGTCACGGCGCGCTACGCCCATGACCGCGCCGCCTTTACCCAGGGGCTTCAGTACCTGGGAAGCGGCGTGTACCTGGAAAGCACCGGCCAAGTGGGCCAGTCCGGCGTGCGCCGGGTGGACCTGAAAAGCGGCAAGGTGCTGGCGCAGGTCGCCACCCCCCTGGGCAGCGCCTTTGGTGAGGGCGTGGCGGTGCTGGGCGGCGCGGCCTATCACCTGACCTGGCAAGACGGCGTGGCCTTTACCTTTGACGCGCAGACCCTGAAAGAAACCGGGCGTTACCGCTACAGCGGCGAGGGCTGGGGCCTGACCACCGACGGCAAGGCGCTGATTATGAGTAACGGCAGCGCCGCGCTGACCTGGCGTGACCCGAAGACCTTTCAGGTAAGGCGCACCCTTCAGGTCACTGACCAGGGCCAACCGGTGCGCAACCTGAACGAACTGGAATACGTTCAGGGCAGCATCTACGCCAACATCTGGCTGACCGACCGCATCGCCCGCATTGACCCCCAGACCGGGCGCGTGACTGCGTGGCTGAGCGTGGCCGACCTGACCCGCGAGGCCAGCACCGCCGCCACGCGCAGTGGCCGCCCGCTGACGTTTGACGATGTGCCCAACGGCATCGCCTACGTGCCCGAACGCGGCACCCTGCTCCTGACCGGCAAGCGCTGGGGGCTGATGTTTGAGGTCAAGGTGCCGGGCGTGAAACCGGAGACCGGACTCAGTGGCCGGGCGGCGCCCAGAAAATAGGTCTGGCCTCTGCGTCGCGGGGAGCAAAGAAGATGACCGGAAGTGCCAGCTCTGCCAGGCACTTCCGGGTTCAGTAGGTCAGTGGGGCTGAAAGGCGTTAGGTCGCGTCCAGCCAGCCCACGTCATGACCAGCAGGTGAAGTGCAGAGGCGTGCTGCGAGATCCCTCAAACAGCACGCCCTCAAAAGCTATAGGCGCTGCTCTGCGTCAAGCTGCGCCCCGCCGACGCTCAGCCGGCCTGAAACGGCTGCCCAGATGGCCGCGTCCAGTTCGTCTTCAGACTGGGTGGCGTCCAGCACCAGAAAGCGCGCAGGGTCAGCGGCGGCCAGCGCCAGGAAGCCTCCCCGCACCCGCTGATGAAACCCCAGGTCGGCCTGTTCCAGCCGGTCAGGCTGGCCCCGGCGAGCGGCGCGCGCCAATCCCAGAGCCGGGTCCAGGTCCAGCAGCACGGTCAGGTCGGGGGTCAGGCCACCTGTGGCGGCGGCAGTGATGCTGGCCAACAGCGGCGCGGGCAGTCCCCGTCCCGCGCCCTGGTAGGCCAGGCTGGAATCGGCGTAGCGGTCGCACACCACGACCTCTGCGCGGGCCAGCGCCGGGCGCACCACCTGGGCGACCAGTTGCGCGCGACTGGCCGAATACAGCAGAAATTCCGGCAAGGGGTCCATGCTCAGGGCCGGGTCCAGCAGCACCTCACGCACCCGCGTGCCCAGGGGGGTGCCACCCGGTTCGCGTGTGACGGTGTGGGCCCGCCCCGCCGCCGTGAGGCGCCGCGTCAGGCGCGCCAGCTGGGTACTTTTGCCTGCCCCCTCCGGGCCCTCAAAGCTGAGGAAAAAGCCTGGCCTCACAGCCCGGTGGGATGGTGCAGGAACTGCCAGGGCAGGCCAAATTCGTCTTCCAGGCGGGCGGCCAGGGCGCGCACCCCAAAGACCTCGGTTTCGTAGTGGCCAGCGTAGACCACATTTACGCCGTACTCAAAGGCATCGTGAAAATGCTTGTGCTCGGGCTCGCCGGTCAGGAGGGTGTCCAGGCCCGCCGCAGCTGCTTCGGGGATGCTCCCGGCACCGCTGCCGCTCAGTACACCCAGACGGCGCACCGTAGGCGAGCGCCCGCCCCCGTGGACCAGGCAGATTTCGCCGGTCAGCTTCTGCACGCGGTCGGCAAAATCCTGCAGGGTCTGCTCAAACGGCAGCTCGCCGGCCAGGCCAATCTTGCCGCCGGCCCACTCACCAAACGGCTGGGTGTGTTGCAGGCTCAGGGCGCGCGCCATCATGGCGTTGTTGCCCACTTCGGGGTGGGCGTCCAGGGGAATATGGGCGGCGTAGACATTCAGGTCGGCCATCAGGGCGGTGCGTACCCGCTCCCGGTGCGGCCCGGTGATCGGCAGAGGCTGGCCCCAGAACAGGCCGTGGTGGGCAATCAGCAGGTCGGCACCGCTGTCGGCCGCGTGTTGGAGGGTCTTGAGACTGGTGTCTACGCTGACGGCCACCCGGCGAATCTGCTCGGTGCCTTCTATTTGCAGGCCGTTGAGGCTGGGGTCTTTGAACGCGCCGATGTTCAGGTACTCGCCCAGCCAGCGCACCAACTGGTCGCGGGGCACCTCGCCGCGCGTGGGAGAAGAAGGAAGCGACATAACCGCCATTCTAGAGCCGTCTGGCAACGGCTAGCCCAGAGGCCAGAACGCAGAGGATTCATTGCCAGAGACAGGCTCGGCAAGGGATGACGGGCCAGGCTGAGAGCTGCCCAGTCTCTACACCTCACCCCCATGCTGACCGGCTGTTCAATTCCAGATGCACGAATCATCAATATGGCGTATGAAAAACGTCATAGACACGGCTTATGCTGGACCCATGAGCATCACCCGTCATTTCAGCGATACGCGGACGGAGACAGGCCGCGTGAGGATTCTTCTGCGCGCCGGTCTGGTTCTGCTGAACGCTGAAGGTGCCGGGTGGCACCACAGCAGTCAGCATGCCTCTTTGCAGGACGCTGCCCTGGAACTGGCCATGTTGCCTCAGCTCGGCGCTGACCTGTATGCCTGCGCCCTAAGTGATCTTGAGGAGCAACTCGCCAAAGAGGGCGCCGCACCAGACGAACCCTTCTGGGGCGCGGCTTGAGCCAGCAGCGCTAGACATTACGCTAGATGCTAAGCGCCTCCTTTGTGGGGCGGGTCAGGCGTGGGACCACTCAGTTGCGGGTAGGGTGCTTTGGCCTAAAAGGCTGCTGTCTTCAGACAGGTCCTCAGGATTCGTCCACACGCTGTAAAGAACGGGATACCCCTTCCAAGGCAACTCACCGCCTGGACCATGACAGCGAGACGCAAGCCTGAGGCGGTGAACCTCCCCTGACTTCATAGGGCCGCCGACTTTCCCCTGTTGTCAGGACGCGGCGCCCACCGCCCGCTCGGCTTCGGGGTTCTGCTCGGTGCGGTTCAGGGCGGCGTTTACATCAGGCCAGGCAATGATCTGAAAGCGGCTGTTGCGAATGGCCGGGGTAAAGCCCGCGTCCACCGCAATGCGAATCAGTTCGCGCACGGTGGCGCTGTGCCGGCCATGCCCGCCTGCCGCCGAGACCACGTTTTCTTCCAACATGGTGCTGCCGAGGTCGTTGGCGCCGTAATACAGCGCGGCCTGCGCCACCTTGAAGCCCTGCGCGGGCCACGACGCCTGAATGTTGGGCACGTTGTCCAGGGCGATGCGGGCAATCGCCAGCTGCTCCAGGTACTCGTGGGCGGTGGCGCCCGGCGCCTTGCCGTGCAGGCGGGTGTGCTCGGTTTGCAGCGTCCACATGGCAAATCCCGAAAACCCATTGCCGCCGTAGTCGCGCAGGGCCCGGTCCTGCTGCTCCCGGATTTTGAGCAGGTGGGCGGTGCGCTGGGCGTAGGTTTCACCAAAGCCAATCACCATCGTGGCGATGGTGTACAGCCCCTTGCGCTGCGCGGCGTCAATAATGCGGAACCAGTCGGCCGAGCGGATGCGTGCCGGAGCAGCTTTGGCCCGCACTTCATCCTCCAGAATCTCGCCGCCCGCACCCGGCAGGCCGTCCAGCCCGGCGTCAATCAGGGTGTCCAGCAGATCGTCCAGAGACAGACCAAAGCTCTTTTCCATGAACAGCACTTCTTCCGGGGAAAAGGCATCAATGCGGATAGTGGGGTGGTGCGCCTTGACGTGGCGCAGCAGGCCTGTGTAGTAGTCCAGGCCCAGCTCCGGGTTCACGCCCCCCTGCAAGAGGATGCGGGTGCCGCCCACCGCCTCCAGTTCTCGGATCTTGGCGCTGATCTCTTCGTAATCCAGCGTGTAGCTGTCTTTCTGGCGCCGGGTGCGGTAAAAGGCGCAGAAGTTGCAGCCCACGTTGCAGACATTGGTGTAGTTGATGTTCCGGTCAATCAGGAACGTCACCGTCTGCGGGTCGCGCCGGGTCAGGCGCAGGTGGTGGGCCGCCGCCGCCACCTCGGGCAGCGGCAGGCCGTACAGCGCCTCTATCTCGGGGGCCGCCAGCCGCTCGCCGCTGGCGGCCTTGTCGAGCAGTTCGGAACCGGTCAGGGCGCAGGCGCTCATAGGGCGAGCGTAGCACCGCGCCGGGGTGGCATTCGTCCACAGAGGGGCAAAGGTGCTGGAGCACTCAGGAGGAAAGCCCTGACCTCTCCCCTTTCACCCCAGGTTTCGGTTCGGGGCAGGCCAGCAAATGCGGCACGTATAGTGCAGGGCGGAAAAGACCCGGCGCTGGAAGCGGTTCTCTGTGTCTCCAGCTGCTGCGGCTTCGGCGCCGTGGTCTGGGAGGGCACGCTATGAAAATCGGCATGATTGGGCTGGGCAAGATGGGCGGCAACATGGTGCTGCGCCTGACAGGCGGCGGCATTGAGGTCACCGGCTTTGACCGCAACCCCGACAGCGTGGCGCAGATTGAGGCGCAGGGTGCGCGCGGCGCCCGCAGCATGGACGAGCTGATCGCGGCCCTGGGCGAGCCCGGCACGCGGGCGGTGTGGGTCATGGTGCCCGCCGGACAGATTACCCAGAGCGTGATTGACGACCTGGCCAGCCGACTGGCCCCCGGCGACATCATCATTGACGGCGGCAACAGCAACTACAAAGACAGCATCAAACGGGCCGAGGAACTGGCCGCGCGCGGCCTGCACTTTATTGACGTGGGCACCTCCGGCGGTGTCTGGGGCCTGAAAGAAGGCTACGCCATGATGCTGGGCGGCCCCGAAGAAGCCGTGGAGCGCCTGCGCCCGGTCTTTGAGGTGCTGGCGCCCGCCGCCGACCGGGGCTGGGGCCGCATGGGACCGGCGGGCAGCGGGCACTACGTCAAGATGGTTCACAACGGCATTGAATACGGCATGATGCAGGCTTACGCCGAGGGCTTTGAACTGATGAAGGCCCACAAGGACTTTGGCCTGGACATGGCCCAGATTGCCGAGCTGTGGCGCCACGGCAGCGTCGTGCGGTCCTGGCTGCTGGACCTGACCGCCGAGGCCCTGAACAACAACGCCGACTTTGAGCAGCTGTCCGATTACGTGGCCGACAGCGGTGAGGGCCGCTGGACGATCATTGACTCCATCGAGTTGGGCGTGCCCACCCCGGTCATCACCCTGGCGACCCAGATGCGCTTTCGCAGCCAGCAGGAGGTCAGCTACGCGGGTCAGATGCTCTCGGCCATGCGCCGCGCGTTCGGCGGCCACGCCGTCAAGACCATTGAGGCGCCGCGTCAGGAAGGCCTGGTGCCCGAAGTCGCCCCCGGCGACCACCCGAAAGTCGCGGCTCCCGAGAACATCGGTCAGGCAGTCAGCACCAGCGAGGGCAGCGCCGCCGAGCAGCTGGGCGAAACCGGGCAGCAGCGCGTGAAGGGTGACAGTGAGTCCTAAAAAAGCGGAGAAGGCCGGGCAGGGCACGGGGCCAGCCAGGGCGAAGTCGGCAAGCAAAAAGGCCGTGGCCCCGGCCGAGGTCAGCCGCGCGGTGAGCCGCAAGCGCGCCGCGCAGAAGGTCGGGGTGGCCGACGCGGCCCCCGAGGTCGAGACGCCGCTGCGCCCACCGCCCCCGGCGGGCGCCCCCGGCGCCGACGGCACCAACCCCTTCCGGGCCGTGATGCGCCGCAGCCGCGCCCCCGAGCCGGCCACGCTGGTCATCTTTGGGGCCACCGGCGACCTCGCGCGGCGCAAGCTGCTGCCCGCCGTCTTCGGGCTGTGGCAGGACGGCCTGCTGGGCAGCGCCTTTAACATCGTCGGCATTGGCCGTCAGGAGATGGACGACGAGGGCTTCAAGGACTTCGTGCTGGCGGCCCTGAAGGAAAGCAAGGAAACCGACACCCCGCAGCCGGGCAGCCTGGAAAAATTCCGCGACCTGCTGTACTACGAGTTCGGGGACTTTGGGGGCGACGAGGTCTACGGGCTGATTGACAAGGAACTGAACCGCGCGCAGAACGACCACGGCGGCCGCAAGAACGCGCTGTTCTACCTGTCCACGCCGCCCAGCCTCTTTGAACCCATCAGCAACGGGCTGGGCCGCCTCGGCCTGGCCGACGAGTCAGAAGGTTGGCGCCGCCTGGTCATTGAGAAGCCTTTTGGGCGCGACCTGGCCTCGGCCCGCGAGCTGAACGACGCCATTCACCGCGTCTGGGACGAGTCGCAGGTCTACCGCATTGACCATTATCTGGGCAAGGAAACGGTGCAGAACCTGATGGCGATTCGCTTCGGCAACGCCATTTTCGAGCCGCTGTGGAACCGGGGCTATGTGGATCACGTCCAGATTACGGCCGCCGAGGACCTGGGCTTGGAAGGCCGCGCGGGCTATTACGAGGAAGCCGGGGTGGTGCGCGACATGCTGCAAAACCATCTCATGCAGCTGTTTGCCCTGACAGCCATGGAACCGCCCGCCGCCTTTGACGCCGACGCCATCCGCGACGAGAAGGTCAAGGTGCTGCGGGCCGTCAAGCCCATTCCCGACTCGCGCGTGCCCGAGGTCGCCGTGCGCGGTCAGTACGGCCCCGGCACCCTGTACGGCGAGACGGTTCCTGGTTACCGCGAGGAACCGAACGTCAAAGACGGCAGCGTGACCCCGACCTACGTGGCCGTGAAACTGGAAGTGGACAACTG
The DNA here is from genome assembly GCF_020166395.1 of Deinococcus betulae. NCBI lineage: Bacteria > Thermotogati > Deinococcota > Deinococci > Deinococcales > Deinococcaceae > Deinococcus > Deinococcus betulae. Next base: position 10,872 of record NZ_JAIQXU010000041.1, read on the forward strand.
GCGCTGGCAGGGCGTGCCGTTTTTCCTGCGCACCGGCAAGCGGCTGCCCAAGAAGGTCACCGAAATCGCCGTGGTCTTCAAAAGTCCGCCGCTGGGGATCTTTCCGGGTGGCCTGGAGCGCAATGTGCTGGCCTTCCGCATTCAGCCCGACGAGGGCGTGAGCCTCAAGTTTTCCAGCAAGACACCTGGGCAGGAGATGGTGCTGCGCGAGGTCGTCATGGACTTCCGCTACGACGCCTTCGGGGCGCAACTCGAAAGCCCGTATTCGCGGCTGCTGCTGGACGCCATGCTGGGCGACGCCACACTGTTTCCCCGCGAGGACGAGGTGGACCGCGCCTGGCAGATTGTCAGCGGCATCCTGAATGTGTGGGACGCGCCGCCCGCGCGCAAGAAAGACGCCCCCAGCTTTCCCAACTACACCGCTGGCACCTGGGGGCCGGACGAGGCCGACGACCTGATGGGCAAAGACCGTCGCTGGCGGCGCCTATGAGCGCGGGGGACTGCCCATGACCGCTGGCCCCAGCACCCTGGGCCCCGTGGACACCACAGTGCGCAAGGCCCAGACCACTCTGGACGAGCTATGGACGGCCACCCGCGTCGAAACGCGCGCTTACACGGGCAACATCATCGCCCTGACAGTCAAAAAGCATCTGCGCCGGGTGCAAGAAGCGCTGGCGGGCCTGGAAGGGCGCTACGCGGGCCGCCAGATCATCGGCGTGATGGACGGCGGCGGCGACCTGATGGTGCAGGCCAGTCTGGTGCCGCAGCAGGGCGGGCTGTACGTGGAGCGCCTGACCCTGGAAGCCAACCAGGCCCAGTTGCAGGGTGCCATTCTGCCCCTGATTCGGCCAGCCACCGTCAATCATGTATGGTGGGGCGCCGACCGCCGCCCCGGCGGGCCGCTGCTGGCCGAACTGACCGAGATGGCCGATCAGGTGATTGTGGACAGCCTGACGCTGGACATGGCGCCGTCGCGGCACTACGCCCTGGCCGACCTGGGCTGGAGCCGCTCGGCCGGCTGGCGCGAGGCGCTGGCCCAGGTGTTCGACACCCCTGACGCCGCGCGGCAGCTGCCGCGTGTGACGGGCATGACCGTGCAACACGCCGGAAAAAAAGACCTGCCGGCCCGGCTGTTTGCCGGTTTTGTGGCCGACACGCTGGGCTGGCGCGACCTGCGCGGCGTGACGTTCCAGTCGGCCCGCTGTGGACGTGAAAACGGCGACCTGTGCGGCATAGAGCTGCGCGGCGAAGGTCTGAACATTGCCCTCAGCGCTGCAGACGGCGACCTGGTTCGTATTGAGGCGCAGTGGGACGACGTGCGCCGGGACACCGAGGTCACAGTGCCGTCCATGAGTCTGGCCCAGGGCCTGGCCCGCGTGATGGCCCGCCCTGAACGCGGCGAGGTCTTTGAGCACGCTTGGGCGCTGGCCAAAGAGACGTTGTAACCGGAAAGAGAGGTGGAGAGAAAGCGTTTTGGCTGGCTCTCTACGGCTGGGTTAATCCTAGAAGATGGTTGAAAGGTCGTGCATGAGGGCCAGAAAGAGGGCCGCCGACAGACTTCAGGCAGCCCTCTCTTCTTCTGCCTCTTTCACGGAACGCGCAGCCAACTTCTCTGCCCTTGCTTTTCCCACTCCCTACAACCCCTTCAGTCACTCGCCAGAGCCAAGTCACGCAACCTGGCCTGACGGGTCAGGTGCCAACGGCTCAGGTCGGCCGCGGCGTCCCGCACGATGGCCTGGGCGTGCGGCAGCGCGGCGCGGCGGCTGGCCATGTTGCGGGCCACGATACCGGTCAGGTCGTCCAGATTGTGCAGGTGCGCGCCGGGCACCCCCGCAATGTCCGGGTCCAGAATGCGCGGCACGCTGATGTCAATCAGGAACATGGGCCGCCCCGGACGCTGGCGCAGCGCGGCCTGCACGCCGTCGCCGTGCAGGACATAGTGCGGCGCGGCGCTGGAGGCAATCAGCACGTCGGCTTCGGGCAGAACCTCGTGCAGGTACTCGGCGGCGCAGGCGCGGCCTCCCAGCTTCTCGGCCAGCTGACGGGCGCGCTCAGCGGTGCGGTTCACCACGATCACGTCGTCCACGCCGGCGGCGCGCAGATGGGTCAGGGTCAGCTCGGCGGTCTCGCCGGCGCCCAGAATCAGGGCGGTGCGGCCCGCCAGCCCCCCCAGCGCGGCCTGCGCCAGTTCTACGGCGGCGCTGGACACGCTGACGACCTTGTCGCTCATGCCGGTCTCGAAGCGCACGCGCTTACCCGCCGCCAGGGCGCCCTGCGCGACCTTATTCAGCGTTGTGCCCGTCAGGCCGCGCGCGCGGGCGTCCTGCCAGGCGCGTTTGACCTGGCCCTGAATCTGCGTTTCGCCTATGACGAGGCTGTCCAGGCCGGCGGCCACCCGGTACAGATGCGTGACCGCCGCCTCGCCCCGGTGGACATACAGGTGGCCGTCCAGCGCGTGCCCCCAGGCACCTTCAAAGGCGGCCAGCGGGTCGCCGGTCAGGCCCGCCAGATACACTTCTGTGCGGTTACAGGTGGCCAGCAGCATGACTTCCTGCGCGTGCCGGGCCAGGTGGGCCAGCAGCGGGCCTTCTTCACCGGCCCGCACGGCAGCGCGCTCACGGACCTCGACCGGGGCCGTCTGGTGGTTGAGGCCCACCACGGCAATGTCCAGCGACTCTGGCAGCGGCAGGCCTGCCAGAAAGGTGCGTGCGGTGGGGCAGGTCAGGGTCACGCGGCCCCCAGGGCGCGGCTGATATCGGCGCGCAGGGTGTCCAGGGCGGCGCGTTTGCGGTCGCTGGGGAGGGTCAGGGCGGCTTCCCGCTGCGCGGCCCAACTCTGCACCTGCGCTTCAGTGGGCAGCAGGTCCGCCACGCGGGCCGTCAGGGCCTGGGCCAGCAGGGGCAATTCACGCCCGGTGGTGACTGCCACCTGCACACCCGCCTGCTGGGCCACGGCCGGGAACCGCAGGGTGCTGCGCGCCGCGTCGCCCGCATCGTTGACCAGCGTGCCCTGCGCGCGGGCGTCGCTCACCACCTGGGCATTGACGTCGGGCTGATCGGTGGCGGCCACCACCAGCGCTGCACCGGCCAGGTCGCCGCGCTGGTAGGCCCGACACTGAACTGTCAGCGGCAGCGCGGCCAGTTCAGGCTGGACCACCGGCGCAATGACCTGCACTTCCAGGCCGGCTGACAGCAGGGCCTTCGTGCGGCGCAGGGCGACCGCGCCGCCACCCACCACAACGGCGCGTTGTCCGTGTAGGTCGAGAAAAGCCGCCAGCAAGCTCACGAGAGGTAGGATAGCGCGCGCTGACCGGGGCAGCCGTCCCCGACCGAGCGGTCGGACAGGACCGTGGGAGGGCGGTTGAAGGGAGTTTGACCGGCGGCTCTTCTCTCTTGCCCTGCGCTCTGCCCACCCGTCCTTTCCTACATGACCGTATCGCTCTCACGCAGCAGCAGGGGCGCGCGGAAGGCCGCCGGGCGCCAGTGGCTCTGGGCATGAATGGCCTGGGGGGGGCACGAATGTAGGCAGGCCATACAGCCGGTGCAGGCACTCAGGTTCAGCAGCAAATGCACACCGCCGTCGGGTTGCAGGTCGCGCGTGATGGCGTTGGTGGGGCACACGTTGGCGCACACTGGGCAGTCAATGCACTTCTCGTCCACCAGCGGGGCGGGCCACAGAATGGCGGCGTCCTCGGGCGGGGCAGGTTTGAGGCTGCGCGCGCGCCACACCCATTCCTGGGGCGTACGGTCCTCGGGCACACTCCAGTCAATAAAGGGCAGGGGCTGGTCCGGGATGCTCTGGGCGACCTGCTGCTTGCCCGCGCGGAACAGGGCACCAAAGGCGCCGCGCCGCGAGACGGTCAAGGACCGCCCGGCGTCTTCAGGCTGGGCCGCGCGAATACTCACCTGTGCAGGCTGGCCAGTCGGCTCACGCAGGCGCTGGGCCTCGTCCAGCACCCGTTCCAGGCGGGCCGGCACGTCCGGGGCGCCGACGGGACACTCGCCGCAGTCCCCGTGCAGCAGGGTCAGAGGCGTGCCCCAGGCCCCGGCCGCCGACAGCAGGGCCGGGGTCACGCGCCCCAGGCACGGCAGCGACGGTCCACCCGCGCCGCTGCGCGAACAGGTCAGGCTGGCGTCGGGGGTCGCGCGCCGGTCTGGGGCCTGCTGGTCTTTCACGCTTTGCAGCGCCGGTTCCAGGTTGTACTCCAGGGCGCCGCTGGGGCACACCTGCACGCACAGGCCGCAGCCGGTGCACTTGGCCGGGTCAATCTGCACACTCTGGCCGACCATCCCCAGACTGATGGCGCCGTGCGGGCAAGTGGCGTGACAGGCGTCGCAGCCACCCACCGCCTGGCGCTCCAGCAAGCAGCGGGGCGCGGTAAAGCGCGGCACGAGGTTCCCGGCTTCGTCCAGCCGGGCAAGGACACCTTCAAGCATGTGCGGAGTCTACGCGCGCACGCGCTAGGGGACCGTGTCGTCTGTCCTTTGCGCCGAGTGTCCAGCGGCGTGGGCACGGGCCGTCCAGATCCTCACCTAGACCCCCTCTGGCTCCCCAGCACAGGCTCCAGGCCCTGCCTGGGGGCGGCCAGGGTGAGGCACCCCCTCTCCCCTTACTCGCTTATAGCTGGCAGGACCAGAATGCCGTCTTCATCGGCATACATCATGTCGCCGGGCTGGATGGTGACCCCCGCAAAGGTCACGGGGACGCCACGCTCTCCCTGCAGTTGCTTGCCGCTTTTACGGGGATGAGGGGCCAGAGCACGCACCCCCAGATTCAGGCGGCGCAGTTCGGCGGTGTCGCGCACGCAGCCGTGCACAATGACGCCGGCCCAGCCGCTGCTCACCCCCAGTTCGCCCAGCATCCCGCCCAGCAGGGCGCAGTTGAGGCTGCCGCCGCCGTCCACGACCAGCACGCGGCCCTCGCCTGGGGTTTCCAGTTCGGCCCGCACCAGGGGGTTGTGGTCCTGAACACGCAGGGTCACGGCGGCGCCCACAAAACGGGGCCGTCCACCGTATTCCGTAAACACTGGCGCCAGCACGCGCGCCTGGGGGTGCAGGTCACTCAGGTCGGTGGTGGGAAGGTCCTGGGTGGGCAGGTCAGTGCTGGGCAGAAGGGTCATGCGTCAGTGAAACAGCCTGCGCCCTGACAGGTGTTTACTTCTTCAGGGACAACAACTTTCTTGGGCTGAAAGTGGGGCAAGACAAGGCTGAGATGGGAATGGTTATACGCACGGCCAAGAGGTCAGTGGGCTGCCCCGCCCAGAGCCTCAATTGGTCTGGTGGCTGTTGCCTTCACAACTCAGCACAAATAAGTTTCCAACGGCCAGCTCAGAACCCAGTTATTTCCGCCTTTCCAACGCGCCGCTCTCTGCGTCTGAACAAATTATTTTTGCCTACAGGCGAGTCAGCATTTCACTCCGCCCGGCGCAGGAGTGACCCAGACTTGACAGCCGCGCCATCAGGAGTAGGATAGTTTTGTAACCGATTACATTTTGAACATTCAGGCTGCCTTGCCTCTTCATATCCATCATCTTTAGCCTGCCATTTTCTGTAACCGGTTACAAACGTCCGCTTCGTGCTCTATTCTCTTCCTTCCCCCAGGAGCCGCCAGAATCAGGCCATGACCCCCGCCACCCGCGCCACCATTGACGATATTGCCCGCGCAGCTGGTGTCAGCAAGGGCACCGTGAGCCGTGTGCTGAACGGGCACTCGACCGTTGCCGAGCGCACGCGGCAGCGCGTGCAGGCGGTCATGGCGCAGCTGGATTACACGCCTGACCCCGCCGCGCGGCACCTCAGCTGGCGCACCGGGCGCACGCTGGGCCTGTCACTGGACCGGGACGATCCCCTGCTTCATCCCTATCAGGTGCTGTTTCGCCGCGCCCTGGAAAGTCAGACAGCGCCGCAGGGGGTGCAGCTCGTGGACCTGCGCGCCGACCTGACGCGCATGGCGCGGCTGCCGAGCGCCGTGCTGGTGCTGCACGCCCTGGACGGCGACCCCCGCCTGGAGTACCTGAAGGCTCAGGGCGTGCCCGCCGTTCTGATTGGGCATCAACCAGGGGCCTTCTGGGTGGCGCCAGACGACGTGGGCGGCGCGCGGCTGGCCACCCAACAGCTGACTGCGGCCGGGCACCGCCAGCTGGTTTATCTGGGCAGCGGCCCCAGCCAGGTGGCGCAGGACCGTGAATACGGCTGCCGGGACGCGGCCCGCGCGGCCGGGGCCACCCTGCACACCATTCCCAGCGATTTTTCGGTGCTGGGCGGCTACCGCGCGGTGCGACGGGCCTGGGAGGGCGGGCTGCGGTTTACCGGCCTGTTTGCCCAGAGTGACGAGAGCGCCGCCGGAGCCGTGGCGGCACTGGACGACCTGGGGGTGCGGGTCCCTGAGGACGTGAGCGTGGTGGGCTTTGACGGTCTGCCCGAACTCCCCATTCCGCTGACCCTGACCACCGTGGCGCAGGACATTCCCCGCATTGCCGCCACCGCCCTGACCCTGGTGCAGGAAGCCATTGCCGGCCGGCCGCCCAGGGGCGAATTCATTCCTGTACAGCTGATTCCCGGCGCGACCACCGCGCCAGTCCCCGGAGGGATGCCATGAACAAGACGCTCCTGCTCAGCCTCGCCGTTCTCGCTGCCAGTGCCGCCCAGACAGCGGCCGCCCAGACCACCATCAAGATCAACGGGTACGGCGGCACCGACCCCGCCGTCGTGGGCGACCTGATCAACCGCTTCGTAAAGCCGGCGCTGGCCAAAGACAAGATCACGGTGATCTACGAGCCGCTTCAGGGCGACTACAACAAATCCCTGACCACCCTGCTGGCCGCTGGCAACGCGGGCGACGTGTTCTACCTGCCCGCCGAGACCATTGACGGCTTTGTGGCCACCGGCAAGGTGCTGCCTCTGAACGGCCTGGTTAGCACTGGACCCTTTATCAAGAGCCTGAACACGGCCTTTACCAAGGGCGGCCGCCTGTACGGCGTGGCCAAGGATTTCAACACCCTGACCCTGGTGTATAACCGCGACCTGTTTGACGAGGCGGGCGTGGCTTACCCCAACAACAACGACACCTGGGCCACGCTGCAGACCAAGCTGACCACCCTGAAACAGAAACTGGGCAGCGACTACGCCGGGATTTGCCTGCAGCCCAACTGGGACCGCTTTGGCGCCTTTGCCTTTGCCACCGGCTGGCAGCAGTTTGACTCCAAGGGCAAGACCAATCTGGCCGACCCCCGGTTTGTGGAGGCTTTTAACTTCTACACCGGCCTGGCCCGCAACAAGGTAGGCATTCAGCCCAGCGAGGTCAGTGAAGGCTGGACTGGCGGCTGCCTGAAGTCGGGCAAGGTGGCGGTGGCCATTGAAGGCAACTGGGTCGTGAACTTCCTGCGCGACAACGCCCCCAACCTGAAATTCGGCACCGCCCTGATGCCCAAATACACCAAGACTGGCACGCGCGGCAACTTCCTGTACACCGTGGGTTGGGCCATCAACAGCGGCACCAAGAACCGCCAGGCGGCCCTGAAGGTGCTGAACATCCTGACCAGCCCGCAGGTGCAGCAGTACGTACTGGAACAGGGCCTGGCCATTCCCAGCCGCACCGCCCTGACCAGCAACGCCTACTTCAAGAAGACCGATCCTGGCGCCGTGAATAGCCGCCTGGTCTTTGACGGCGCCGACGACGGCAACGTGCGCGCCTTTACGTTCGGGCCGCAGGGCACCGACTGGGGCAAGCCGATTAACGAGGCCCTGGCCGCCGTACTGAGTGGGCAAAAGAGTGCCACCGACGCCCTGAAAAAGGCGCAGGCGGATATGAACACCTTCCAGAACCGCTAGGCGCGCAGCCGGGTCGGGGCGGCCCACTGGCGGCTGGCCCCGACCCCCTTTGTTGTCCCCGGAGGCTCCTATGCCCACACCAGGCCAGAGCGTGTCCCCAAGCTGCCGGTCCGAACGGTCTTTTCCCCACCTTGAACCCGTTGCCTTAAGGCAAAGGCCACACCACAACTTATGGGGAACACCCCTTTCAGAGCGCCTGACATGAGGCGGGGCTTCTCTCAGACGCCCACGGCGTACCTCTTTCTGGCGCCGTTTCTGGTGACCACGGCCGTCTTTTTCTTCTACGCCTTTGGGCGCGCGGTGTACTACTCGTTTACCGATTTCAACCTGTTCAACACGCCGCAACTGATTGGGGTGAAACCCTACGCGGACGTGCTGGGCGATCCTTCGTTTCGCCGGGCGCTGGGCAACAGCCTGGTCTTCGCCGTGCTGACCACCACCCTGCAAACCGTGGGCGCGCTGCTCATGGCTGTCGCGCTAAACAACAAGATTCGCGGCATGAGCTTTTTCCGCTCGGCGTGGTACATGCCCAGCATCACCAGCAGCGTGGTCATCACCCTGATTTTCCTGTGGTTGTTTCAACGCCGGGGCATTGCCAACTACGTCATTACGCAGGCGCAGGCTTACGCGCCGCTGCTGCTGACCTTTCTGGGCGTGCTGCTGGTCGCTCAGGTGGTGCAGGTGCTGCTGGAGCGGGCACGCCGCTTGCCCGCCGGCTGGTTTGACCCCGCGCTGGCCGCCATGAGCGCGCTGGTCGCCCTGGCGGTCACAGCCGGGCTGGCCTGGGCCGGTGTGGTGGGCGTGCGCGAGGTGCCGCCCTTCGACTACCAGTATTTTGCCGACAAGTGGATTGAGGTGGGGAGCGTGCGGGTGCTGAGTATTCCGCTGCTGGTGGTGGTGATTCAGAACACCTTTACCACCATCCCCACCCTGATGCTGTTCTTCCTGGCAGGCCTGCAAAACATTCCCGGCGCGCTGTACGAGGCCGCCGACATCGACGGCGCGACCCCCTGGCAGAAGCTGACCCGCGTAACCGTGCCCATGCTGCATCCTGTGACCTTTTACGTCATTACCGTGGGCCTGATCGGCACCATGCAGATGTTTGATCAGGTGGCTGTGATTGGCACAGCGGCGCCGGGTGACACCCTGATTACGCTGGCCTACTACGTCTACACCAACACCTTTAAAGCCGGGGCCGCGCCCGTGAACATGGCGTCGGCTGGGGCCATCATCCTAGCGCTGATTATCCTGGCGATGGTCTTCGTACAGCGCCGCTTCTTCCCCTCGGAGGCCCAATGACCACCGCACTGCCCAGAGAAGATCTCCGGCAGACTGCCGCCGCGCGCGACCGCTGGCTGGCGCGGCGGCGCTGGGCGCGGGCAGGATGGCTGTACGCCTTCATGCTGGTCATGAGCTTCTTCTTTCTGGGGCCCTTTGTGACCGGGCTGCTCAGTTCCATGAAGGACAACCCCAACGAGTACCCGCCGACCCTCAATATTCCGCAGCTCTCGCCGCAGCTCATCCGCCGCGCATGGTCTTTGGGTATGCAGGGCGGGGCCGACGGCTGGCAGGGCGGGCTGACGCCGAGCCGCACCGTGACCTTTGAGGTCAGCGTGCAGTCTCCAGCGGGCGCGCCCCAGACCCCGCCCACCGTGGCGCTGTTTCCGTACCAACCCGTCAGTTTGGTCGCCATTGGCCGTCAGGCCCAGGCGAAGGACTACGCCACCCTCAAGACCGAAGAGGTGGCCCAACGCGGCGACACCCGCACCTACCGCGTCACGGTACAGAGCCCGGTCCTGACCCGTCAGGAGGGCGAAGCGGTGCGCGCTGTTCTGGCCGCGCCCGAAGCCGACCTGCGCGCCCGGCTGCCCGGCGGTGAGGTGGTGCCTGTGGTGCTGGACACCCCCGAAGCCCAGGCCAGGCAGTACGAACTCAGCGAGGGGCAGGCGGTGGAACTCGTGCGCGGCCCGGCAGGCTACGCCCTGCGCGGCCCCCTGTTCGAGCGCACGCCGCTGCAAGTGGACGTGCAGCGCGGTCAGAGCATCACCTCCAGCACCCTGCCGCCCAGTGACCGGCAGAACTTCGGGCGCTCGTTCGCCTACCGCAATATCACGCCCGGCGTTATCGGCTACACCTTCAACAACTACCGCCGTGCGTTTAACGAAACCCGCGACAGCAAAACTGGTCAAAGCCTGTTTTTCAGTTGGGTGCTGAATTCGTTCCTGTACGCCTTCCTGCGCGTGGCGGCCGCCATCCTGTTCTGCTCGCTGGCAGGCTACGCCCTGGCCCGCATGACCTTCCCCGGCAAGGAGGCCATCTTCCTGGGCGCGGTGCTGTTCGTGCAGATGGTCCCCAGTCAGGTGAACCTGGTCAGCAATTACGTGCTGCTCAAGGACCTGAACCTGCTGAATATCTGGGGCCTGTGGCTGAGCGGCCTGGTGGCAGCGGGCGGCGTCTTCCTCATGAAGCAGTTTTTTGAAGGCATGCCGCGCGAGCTAGAAGAATCGGCTGCCATTGACGGCGCGGGCACCTTCACCACCTTCTTTCGGGTCATGCTACCGCAGGCGGGGCCTGCCCTGATTGCCCTGGCCATTACTCAGTTCCAGGGCGCCTGGAACGACTTTTTCTGGCCGTTGGTGCTGCTGCGCGAGAACACCAGTTTCACGCTGACGGTGGGCCTCTCGAACTTCCGTGAACTCTACGGCGGCCAGGGGGACTACGGCCTGATCTTGGCCGGAGCCGTGCTGAGCGCCATTCCCGTCATCATCCTGTTTGTAGTGTTCCAGCGCTATTTCGTGGACACCGGGGCCGACAGTGCCGTGAAGGGTTGAGACGTACGCCCAAGCTCTTCAAAAAGGAACTAGGGCCCTAAGGACGTATCTCCAAAGAGCGTCAGGGATTCGAACCTTGTGGACAGCCCTCACGGGTGCGAGTCACCACCGATTCGGCGCTGACACATTCGGCCACTCTGTCAAGCACTCCTCCCTCACCATAGCCTGAGCGCCTCAGGTGCTTCCCTTTCTTTTCTCCTGTTCCAAGGATTCACATGCTCAACACCCGCACCGTTCTCAAGGACAACGACCTCTATCTGGTGGGAGACGCCCATTACGCCGTAGCGCAGGGCGAAAGCGGCCTGTACCGCCGCGACACCCGCGTGCTCTCGCGCTACGAGTGGCGGCTGGATGGAGCCCCCCCCCAGCCCCTGATGCAGCAGGAGCGCGCCCCCTTTTGGCTGCACGAACAGAGCGCCAACGCCAACGTGGGCTACACCATGAAGGTGGGCCTGGGCCGCGACCTTCAGGTGACGGCCACCGAACTGCGCGACACCTTGCGGGTCACCCGTTACCGGGAGGGTGGCCCCCACGAGCTGAAGCTTTTTCTCGCCGCCGACTACCTGGACATGTTTGAAGTGCGCGGCTGGCCCGGCGAACTGGGCACGAGGGACGTGCGCGTGAATGCTACCCCGGACGGCGTGACCTTCCACTACCTGGCCGGCGACGGCCTGCGGTGTCGAACCGTCGTGCAAACTAGTCTCCCTACCACCTGGGACGGCGAGGCGCTGGTCTGGACGCTGACCGAAGAGGTCACGGAGCTGCGGGTCAGCGTCTTTCCCCTGCAAGGCGAGGAGGTTCCCACCCCTGGCGATCCCGAAGCCCGGCTGGCCGACTACGCCGCGCTGCGGGCTGACCTACGCGCCCGCGTCATCCTGGCCGACCCAGAGGACCAGCGCGTGCTGGAACGCAGCGTGGCCGACCTGCACAGCCTCAGCTTTGCCACTGAATTCGGGGCCTTTCCGGCGGCGGGACTGCCGTGGTTTGTGGCCCCCTTCGGCCGCGACTCCATGCTCATGGCGCTGATGGTCCACCGTCACCTGCCTGCACTGGCCAAGACCGTGGTGCGCTACCTGGCCGCCCATCAGGGCCAGCGCCACGACCCCGTGACCCTGGAACAGCCCGGCAAGATTCTGCACGAGTTGCGTGTGGGCGAACTGACCCGCCTGGGCCGCACCCCTCACCGCCCCTACTACGCCACCGCCGACGCCACGCCACTCTTCGTGTGGCTGGTGGGCGAGCTGGCCCAGACTGACCCCGCCCTGGCGGCCGAGTTGCGCCCCCACTGGGAGGCCGCCCTGATCTGGTGCCTGACCGACGGTGACCCCGACGGCGACGGCTTTCTGGAATACACCCCTGACCCCAACGGCATTACCAACGCGGTCTGGAAAGACAGCGGCGACTCCACCTTTACCGCAGCGGGCGTGGATGTCAGTGGGCATGTGGCAGTGGTGGAGGTGCAGGGCTATGCCTACGCCGCCTACCGCGCCGCCGCCGCCATGTACCGCACGCTGGGCGAGGCCACGCTGGCCGGCGAGTGGGACACCCGCGCCGGGGAGCTTCAGGCGGCCTTTCAGCAGGCCTTCTGGTGGCCTGAACGCGGCACCTATGTCCACGGCCTAAACGGCGACAAGCAGCCCCTACGGGTGCTGGTGAGCAACGCGGCCCATACCCTATGCACGGGCATCATTGCGCCCGAATACGCCGCGCAGGTCGCCCGCACGGTTCTGGGGCCAGAACTCTGGAGCGGCTGGGGCCTTCGCACCCTGGGTACGCAGGAGCCGCGCTACAACCCGGTGTCGTATCACAACGGCAGCGTGTGGCCCCATGACACGGCCTTGGCTGCGCTGGGCCTGGCCCGCACCGGCCTGCACGCCGAAGCCCATCAGGTCACCCGTGCCCTCTTTGACGCCGCCCGCGCGGCCCCAGACGCCCGCCTGAGCGAACTGTTTGCAGGCTTTCCGCGTGAAGGCGACTTGCCCCCCGTCCCCTATCCCGCCGCCTGCCACCCGCAAGGCTGGGACGCCGCCATTCCGCTGGCGCTGTGGCCCCTGCTGGAAGAGGGGCAAGCGGAAGCGCCGCAAGTAGAGGCCGTCTCGCTGACTTGAGAGAAAGGCAAATTGGGAGGCTCCATCCGCAAATCGGATGGAGCCTTCACACTTACGATGCTGAGCCAACTGGGCAAGCTGCGCTTGCCTCCCCTCACCCCAACCCTCCCCCACAAGGAGGGAGGGAGAAAAACATTACGGCCGGCGCGCTCCATTTCCCACGTACTGCCTCCCGCCAACCGCACTCCCTCTTTTCCCACTCCCCACAACCCACTTCAGTCCGCTGCATCCCCCTGCGCGTACTGAAGCCGGTGCAGCCGGGCGTAGTAGCCGCCCTTGTCCAGCAGCTGGCGGTGGCTGCCCTGTTCCACGATGCGGCCTTTGCGCATCACGACAATGCGGTCACAGTGCTCAATGGTGCTGAGGCGGTGGGCAATGATGATGCTGGTACGGCCCCGCATGACCTTTTCCAGGGCGGCCTGAATGCGCAGCTCGGTTTCGGTGTCCACGTTGGCGGTGGCCTCGTCCAGTACAAGCAGGATGTCCGGGTTCTGGATCAAAGCGCGGGCGAAAGCCAGCAGCTGCTTCTGGCCTGTGCTCAGTGTGGCGCCACGTTCACGCACCTCGGTCTGATAGCCGTGTTCCAGGCCCAGGATGTAGTCGTGAACGCCCACGTACTTACAGGCTTCCACCACACGCTCATGGGGAATCTCGAGGTTGTTCAGGGTCAGGTTGCTCTCGATGGTTCCCGCAAACAGGAACACGTCTTGCAGCACCACGCCCACATGGCGGCGCAGGTCGTACTGGGCCAAGTCGCGCACGTTCACGCCGTCCACCTTCACAGCGCCGCGCTGCACGTCGTAAAAGCGGCTGACCAGGGCGGTCACGCTGGTCTTCCCTGCGCCAGTGGCGCCCACCAGGGCCACGCTCTCGCCAGGGGCAATGCTCAGGTCAATGCCGCGCAGAATCCAGCGGTCGTCGGTGTCGGCGGCCTGGGCCGTCACGCTCTGGTCGTAGGCAAACCACACGCCTTCAAAATCCACCCGGCCTTCAAAGTTGGGGAGCGTTTTCGCGTCCGGCTTGTCCACAATGGCTTCCTCGGTGTCCAACACGCCAAAGATGCGCTCGCTGGACGCCATCGCCGCCTGAAGGTTGTTGAACACGTCGGCCAGGTCCTGAATCGGCTGGAACAGCTGCTGCGACAGCTGCACGAAGGCAAATAGAGTTCCCACCGTGATCGCCCCGGCCACAGCGCCGCTGGCATCCACGCCCAGAATCTGACGGGCGGCGAAGTACAGAATCAGTGCCACGGCCACCTGCCCCAGCACCGCCACCACCGGCATGAACAGCGAGAACCAGCCCACCGAGTTCACGTTGGCGGTCAACAGGGCGCGGTTGCTCAGGTTGAAATCCAGGGCGCTGCGCTTCTGGCGGCCAAACAGCTGGGTGGTCAGCATGCCCGTGATGTTCTCGTTCAGCTTGCTGTTCACGATGGCCTGCTGGGTGCGCGTTTCGCGGAAGGCGTCGCGCAGCTTGGCCCGGAAGTAATTGGTGGTGACAAACAGCACCGGCAGCACCGTGAAGGAAATCAGCGCCAGGCGCCAGTTCACGCTGAGCATCACGATGACGTACACCACGATGATAAAGCTGCTCTGAATCAGGCTGACCAAGCCGCCGGTAATGAACTGGTTGATGGCGTCCACGTCGCTGGTCACGCGGGTAATGAGCCGTCCCACCGGGTTCTGGTCAAAGTACGCCAGGTGCAGGCGCTGCAGCTTGCTGAACACGTCGGCGCGGATGTCGCGCAGCACGTTCTGGCCCAGATAGCCAATCGCCAGAATGAAGCCGTATTGCAGCGCGAATTCCAGCACCTTCAGGCCCATGTAGCCAAACGCCGTCAGGGTGAGGCCGCTGAGCAGCGCCTCGCGGTTGCCCCGCCCCTGCGCCACAGGCGAGAGGTAGGCGTCAATCGCGTGGCGCTGAATGAGCGCGAACAGCGGCGAGGCCAGCGAGATCAGCAGGGCCAGCACCACCCCGCCGATCACCAGCCCCAGGTAGGGCCGCACATAATGCAGGATGCGCCGGGTCAGCTGGGCGTCAAAGCCCTTCTGGTAGGCGTCGGTCGCGTCGGGGCGGGTCATCGGGTCACCTTCTGTTGCAGGCTATTTTTTTCCAGGGCAGTGGCAGCCGTCTCGGGGTCAGCCACCGCCTCGTCTTCGTTGTCCAGGTCACTGGCCAGGCGCTGTAGCCGCTCCAGCTGGGCGTAATGGCCGTTTCTCTCTAGCAGCTCGTCGTGGCTGCCCTGCTCGACCACGCGGCCCTCATTCAGCACCACGATCTGGTCAGCGTGGCGCAGGGTGCTGACGCGGTGGGCCACCAGAATCACGGTGCGGCCCTGGCTCACCTCGCGCAGGCCATCCAGAATGCGCCGCTCGGTCTCGGTGTCCACGGCGCTCAGCGAGTCGTCCAGAATCAGAATGCGCGGCTCCCTGACAATCGCGCGGGCGATGGCCGTGCGCTGGCGCTGCCCACCCGACAGGGTGACGCCGCGTTCACCCAGCATGGTGTCAAAGCCCTGCGGAAAGTCCTGTACGTCGTCCAGCAGGCCGGCCAGGCGAGCGGCCTCACGTACGCGGGCAGGATCGGGGGTCTGGGGAATGTCCTCGGGCGGCGGTGCGCCCACCACGCTGACCCCCGTGGGCACGTCCGGCAGGTCACGCGCCTCAATGCCAAACCCGATGTTGTTGGCAATCGTGTCGCTAAACAAGAAGGGTTCCTGCGGCACCACGCTGATGGCGTCGCGCAGCGTGGCCAGCGGAATCACCCGCAGCTCGTGGCCGTCAATCTTCACTTGCCCACTTGTGGGGTCCATCGCGCGGGTCAGCAGCTGCCCCAGCACAGTCTTGCCGCTGCCGGTAGGACCAGTGATGCCCAGGAAAGTACCGGCTGGAATCTGCAGGTTCACGTCGTCCAGCACCGTGGTCTGCCCGTAGCGCAGGGTCACGTTCTGGAAGGTCACGTCGCCGTGGAGGTCGCGGATGCGTCCGTCGGTGCGCCCACTCTGGTCCCGGACCAGCGGCTGGGCGTCGAACATCTCTCTCAGGCGCAGCCACGAGGCCATGCCGCGCTGAATGATGCCGGTAATCCAGCCGATCATCAGCATGGGAAAGGTCAGGCGTTCCAGCGTCCCCACAAACTGCACGAACATCCCCACCGTAAAGGTGCTGCCCGGTTCTAAAATCAGGCGGCCCCCCATCAGCAGAATCAGGCCGAAAGCTAGGCCCAGCAACAGGCTCATGAAGGAGCGCAGCGGCCCGTCCACTTTCGTCAGGGCGATGTTGCGCCGCAGCAGTTCGAGGTTCATGGCGCGGTAGTCCTGAATCTCGCGGTCCTCAATGGCGTAGCCCTTGACCACGCGCGCGCCGCTGAAGTTTTCCTGGGCGCGGGCCGAAATCAGAGAGTTCTGTTCCTGCGCCAGCCGGTGACGCTCGTTGATCTGCCGCGCCAGGTAGGTCAAGACCCCGACAATGACTGGCACAATTGCCACCACGATCAGAGTCAGCTGCCAGCTCAGGCTGAACATCACGGTGAAAGCCGACAGAAAGCCGGATACGATGTTCACGATCTGCCAAGCGCCAAAACCCAGCATTTCGCGCACGGCGCTGAGGTCGCCAGTCAGGCGGTTCATCAGGTCACCCGTGCGGGCGCGGTCGTAATACGGTTTGTCCAGCGTTTGCAGGTGGGCGAACAGGTCGCGCCGAATCTCGTATTCGCTCTGGCGTGACGCCACCACAATCTGGCGGCGCATCACCAGCATAAAAAAGCCGGCGGTCGTGGCGGCCACAACGATTCCCAGGGCGTAGATCGCCGCCGTTCCTAGCGTGAGGCCGGGCGTGGTGGGGTCCGCGTCCACCTGGCCTGTCAGGCCGTCAATCGTGAGGCGAATCAGGTAAAAGGGCAGCAGGTTGACGGACGTGGCAATCACCACGGCCACCAGCCCGATGATGTACTGGCGCGTATGCAGGCGCATGTACGGCCACAGCGAGCGGAAACTGTCCAAAGGGGCCTCCCAGGGGGCGGGCAAGAGGGATGACATACAGCGGTGGTCTGTCAGAGTGCCTTTTCAGCACCCGTGCGCGGGTCAGAATACGCCTCCTCGCCAAGCCTCAAATGCGCCACATGGCGCATATCGCCGCTGGCTCTGCAAACGCTCAAGGCGGCGCTCAGGAGCTGGCCCCGCGCTGGCCCCGCACCCCGATTGACACCATTAGGGGGCGGTGCTACTATTCCCAGCCGGAAGTGATTGCGCAGCAAGCGCGAAAACTTCCGCACTCAGAGGCCGAACATTCGTTCCACACTTCTGTCAGGGACGGTGCCACCCTAGCTCAACTGGTAGAGCACCCGACTTGTAATCGGAAGGTTGGGAGTTCGATTCTCCTGGGTGGCTCCAAAAGCGAGAAGGATGGGTAGGTGGCCGAGTGGTTAAAGGCGACAGACTGTAAATCTGTTCACGTACGTGTACGGCGGTTCGAATCCGCCCCTGCCCACCACGTTCACGCGGGAGTAGCTCAGTTGGTAGAGCGTCAGCTTCCCAAGCTGAATGTCGCGAGTTCGAGTCTCGTTTCCCGCTTTTTTCTTTCGCTTCTGTAGCTCAGTGGTAGAGCACTCCCTTGGTAAGGGAGAGGTCGTCGGTTCAATCCCGACCAGAAGCTCCAACATCCTCGGCGTGTCCTGCTTTTACGTGGGACGCGCCGAAAGCTCTGCAGGGCCGTGAGAACTCTGAGCATCTGCTCTTTGCGTTTGCGCGGGGTCCCTGTACACTGTCAAGGCTTGCCTGCTCTCCGGCGGGCAGTCCCAAACCAGGAGGACACAC
>NZ_JAIQXU010000042.1 GCF_020166395.1 Deinococcus betulae
CTGCCGGACACACCCCTTCCTGGACGCTAACCCGGCCTATCTGGCCCCGCCGGGCACCCCGCCCGAGGTGCTGGACGCGGCGCGCGACGCTTACCTGAGTGCCTGGACCGACCACCTGCCCTTGCCAGAGCTGCGCGCCCTGCACGCCGACGCCCTGCTGGCCGGCGAATTGCTGCGGGCTCTAGGCTACGTGGACGGCATTCAAGACGCGGTGGAGGACAAGTCCGAGTGGGCAGGCGCCCACCTTCATCATTTGCGCCGCCTGCTGCCGGCACAAGCAACCGCCCCCAGCAGCTAGCCGAGGGCGGAGGAAATGACGGATCGGCGTTACTTCAGGCCCAGGGTGCAGGTGCCGGCGCCTGTGCCCTTGTCGTCGGCGTTCTTGTGGGTGGTGGCCGCGCCGCGCACGGTGGCGCCGCTCAGGCCGGCGCGCTCGGTGGAGCAGACCAGAAAGGTCTTGTCGCTGCGCTGCACAATCAGGAAGAGTTCGCCGTCGGCGTAGTCCAGAATCGCGCTGCTCGACTCGCTGCCGCGTGTGGCGGTGCCGTCAAACCCGCCTTCTGGATTGGCTTTGCTCAGCGCCACGTTGTAGGTGCCCACCGAGGTGAACGTGGCGGTCCAGGTCTGGCCGACTTTCAGGCTGGGGGGCCAGGCCAGGGCCGCGCCCCCCGCCGAAGCCGTGCCCGAGGTGGCCGAGGCACTGGTGCCCGCCGTCTTGGCTTTCAGGCTAACCACGCAGTCGCCGGCGCGGGTGCCGTCCGATTCCAGGTCCTTGAAGGCGTACACCGCGCCTTTCCAGTCGCTGCTGCTCACCCCGCCCGGCTCCACGATGCAGCTGGTAAACGCCTTGCCGTCGCGCGTCCACTCAACCCAGACCTCGTTGTCGTCCTCGTCGTAGTAAAAAAACGCGGTCTGACTCTGCGAGCCGCTGCGGGCGGTGCCCTTCAGGCCCCCGTCTTTGAGCAGTTCGGTCAGGTCCAGGGTCCAGGTGCCGGCCCCCGCGCTGCCCGTCACGCGCACGGTGCCGGCCACGCTGTTGCGGCCCGTGGCCAGGGTGGGAGGCCACAGCCCAGCCGCCCCCGAGCTGACGTTCGTGGTGGCGGTCACGGCCGCGCTGCCACTCTTTTTGACCACGAAACCGGTGACGTTGGGCGTAACCAGTCCCCAGGCCACCGCCAGCGGGCGCATAAAAGCGGTGCGCGAATTACCGCCGCCCGCCAGGCCCGCCGAATGCACGCCAATCAGGGCGCCGCTCTCGTCGTACACGCCGCCGCCGGAATTGCCGGGCCCGGTCTGGGCGTCGTGCTTGATCCACTGCCGGCCACTGCTTTCCAGGTCGTCCCCGGTAAAGCCGCCCACCGACCCGCGCGAGAACGAGATGGTGTAGCCGCCCGTACCCTGAAAGCCGAAGACAAAGATGTCGTCGCCAATGATCAGGCTGTTGGAATCACCCAGTTCTACAGAGGGCAGGTTCAGGCGGCTGACAGGCTTCTCGTCCTTGTCTTCCACGATTTGCACGATGGCCAGGTCGAGGTTGGGGTCACCGGCCACGACCTTCCCCCAGTAGGTGAACTCTGGTTCGCGGTCCACAAAGCGGATGGTCCGTACCTGAATCCAGTGGGACAGCACGCGGGTTTCGGGGTCCCCGACCACGTGGTAGTTGGTCAGGATGTACCCCTGAGGACTGATGATGGAGCCCGACCCACGCGAACCGTCCAGATCGCCGTTCTGGTCGGTCGGCAGCAGCATCACGGTGGCCTGGATGATGCGCTCCCGAATATCCTTGGGCAGCGCCTGCGCGCCCCCCCAGCACCACAGCAGCAGGCCGCACAGCCAGGCCAGGACCCCAATGTTTCTCATGCTCTATTTAAGCGCGCGGTCAGTCAGCCTGTCTAGTAGACAAAAGGCGGAGATTGACTGCTGAGGGCGGAGAAAAAAGGGGGTACACCCTCCGGATGCAGGTGGGTGGGGGTCAGCCGTTCGGGTGCCCAGGAGCCAGGGCTAATCCTGAGGCCGAGCGCTCCACATGAATCTGCGCTGCCACCCCCAGCGCCAGGGTCAGGGTGTGGTCGGTGGCCCACACCGTCAGGGTGCCCAGGGCGGTGTCCACGCTGTCCACGCGCAGCGGGGCACCGGGGGTCAGGCCGGCGGCTATTAGGGCGCGCAGCTGCGCGGCGTCGTCGTCGGGAATGCGGGCCACGGTGGCGGCGTCGCCGGAGGCCAGCTGCGACAGGCGCCGCTGCGGCTGGGCCGGCAGTTCGCCGTCCACGGTGGGAATGGGGTCGCCGTGTGGGTCGTGGGTGGGGTCGCCCAGCCAGGCCGCGATGCGGGCTTCTAGCCGCTCAGAGAGGGCGTGTTCCAGCCGCTCGGCTTCCTCGTGAACCTCGTCCAGCGGGACGCCCAGTGCGCGGTGCAGGAACAGTTCCAGCAGGCGGTGGTGGCGCAGCACCTCCAGCGCGACCCGCTCGCCCTCGGCCGTGAGCTGGGCGCCCTGGTACGGCGCGTGCGAGACCAGGCCCTGCTCGGCCAGCTTGCGCAGCATGCCCGTCACGCTGGCCGGCGCCACCTCCAGCGCTGTGGCCAGCGCCTGCGTGTTCACCTTGCCGGCCTGGCCCAGCACATACAGATGTTTCAGGTAATCCTCCGCAGAGCGGGAGAGGGGACGGCCGGTCATAGGGTCAGTGTAGCGGGGGCCAGTCTGGCTGGGCGAAGGTCCTGTTCGGGCCGCGCGCGCCCTCCTGACCGGTACAGCCCGCCTGTCAGGTCAGGTCCCACTTTAGGGGGATGGCGGCTCTGTGGGGCCGCCATAGGGTGCCTCCTATATGGTCCGCCTGCGCCCAGTCGCCCGCACGCTCCTGGGGCCACCGCTGCTGCTCGGAACGTTGGTGGTCGCGCTGGCGGTCAGTCTGGCCTGGCCCAGGTCACCCAGCCCGGCCCTGTGGTCTGACCCGCACACCTGGGGCGGCCACCTGCCTGTCGCTGGTCAGCGGGTCGTTATCCCGCCTGGCCAGCGCGTCGTGCTGGATATCAGCCCGCCGCCATTGGACGACCTGAACATCCAGGGCGAACTGCTGGTTCAAGACGGAGCTGGGGCACTTACGCTGCGGGCCGCAACTATTCAGGTTGGCGGGCGGTGGCAGGCGGGCGAAGCCGTACGGCCCCTCAGGCGCCGCTTGACGGTCATTCTGGGCTCGGGCAGGCGCGTTGCTGCCGCGACCAACGGCCTGGTCACGGTGCTGGCCGGCGGCACCCTTGAACTCTGGGGGCTACGGCCCAGCCGCTGGACCCATCTGACGCGCTCGGTGCGGGCCGGCAGCCGCACCCTGCAGCTGGCCACACCCGTCAACTGGCCGATGGGCACGGTGCTAACCCTGGCCCCCACCGGGTTTGACCTGATGGAAGCCGAACGGGTCCAGGTCGCGGCGCGCTCGCCCGACGGCCGGCAGCTTACCCTCCAGGCGCCCCTGCGCTTCCCCCATTTTGGCCAGGTTACACGCGGCGTGGACGAGCGGGCCGAGGTGGGGGCCCTGACCCGCACCATTTCGCTGACCAGCGCTGCGGCGGCGCGCCGGGCCGAGCTAGGTGGCGGCGTGATGGTGCTGGCAGGCGGCACCCTCAGGGCCAGCGGCGTGGCGTTCAGCGGCCTGGGCCGCGCCGGCCAGAAAGGCTTTTATCCCGTTCACTTTCACCGGGCTGGTGAGCAGGGGCAGTCCTTTGTTGAGGACTCCAGCTTCTATGGGAACTTCAACCGGTGCCTGACCCTGCACGGCACCCAGCACGCGCGCATTGAGGGCAACGTGACTTTTGATGCCGTTGGCCACTGCTTCTTTTTAGAAGACGGCACCGAGACCGGCAATCAGCTGCTGGGCAACCTGGCGGTTCAGACACGCGGCGCGCCGCCTGAAACTGCGATTCTGGAGACAGATAGAGTGGCGGCGGCCTATTGGATCACCAACCCTGACAATGTCCTGAGGGGCAATGTGGCGGCGGGGGCCGAACACTCGGGGTTCTGGTACTCCTTGCCCCCCGAACCTCAGGGCGACGGCGTGACCGCTGCAGAGCATCAGACCATTCGGCCCCGGCGCACGAATCTGGGGGTCTTTCAGGACAATGTGGCCCATTCGACTGGGCACACCGGGCTGTTCGTGGACAACCTGCGCAATCCTCCGGGCGTGCTGGAGGCGCCCAACTACAGCCCCGCACGCCGGGCCGAGTTTCAGGGGCTGACCGCCTACAAAAATCGCCGGCGCGGCGCCTGGCTCAGGGGCACCAATTTGCGCCTCAGCGGCGTCCGGCTGGCGGACAACGCGATTGGGGTGACCTTTGCGGCCGCCGACACGGAACTGGTCGGCGGCGTGGTAGTCGGGGAAAGCCAGAACCGCACCGGCCCCCCCAAACCGCAGGAACCTCACTTTCCTCTGCGCGGCTTCGAGTTCTACGACGGGCCCGTGACGGTTCAGGACATCCACTTTACCCAGTTCGTTTCGACACCCACGCGGCCTGCAGGCGCGCTGGGGGCGCTGCAATTCAGCCCCTTCTTTTTTCATCCAGCCAGTCAGGCCGCGCGGCTGCAGTTCTCGAACGCGCAGCCTGTTTACCTGGCCCCCAGGCCCCTGCCGGTCCCTGAAGACGCCGGCGCAGACGGCTACCGCAGCGCAGCCTTTCTGGATATGGACGGCTCGGTGACGGGACAGGCGGGCACCTCGGTGCTTCTCGCCACGCCGTTTCTGACCAACACCAGCGCCTGTCAGGCGCGGCCGACCTGGGGGGCCGTGAGCTGCGCCGGTTCGCCAGTGAGTCTGTTCATCGTGAACATGGACACGGCGCCGCAAGCCTTTGGGCCCGTCAAGCTCCGCCGGGAGGATGGCGCCCACATGATGCTGCGGGGCAATCCCCGCGAAGGACCCAACCGCGCCTTTCAAACCAACCTCTGGGCCGACCACACCTACGCCCTGACGCCCGCAACCTGGCCGGGGCATGTGCGGCTGGCCGCCCACCACCTGGCCGCGCAGCAGGTCCTCCGACTGACCCTCAGGACCCGGCGGCCGGCCCGGATAGACCTGGCGCCTGGCAGCAAGGCCAGCTGGAGTGCTGGGCAGCTTCGCCTGGAGTTCCGAGCGCCGCCCGCCGGGGCAGAGGCGGCCGTGGTGGACCTATGGTTATGAGGCGCTGGCGCGCGCTGCTGGCCGCTGGAGCGGTCCTGCTGCTGGGCCTGACGCCAGTGGCCAGAACCGGGGCGCCCACGCCCGCCACACTTGACCTGGTGGGACCGGTCGCGCAGCAGCGGCTCCACCTCTCCGCCGCCGCGTCCCTGCATCTGCGCAGCAACGGTTTTGTCAGCATGGCCTTCGTGGCCCTGACCATCCGGCACACACCTGGCTCTATGAAGGCGGAGGAGGCCCTGGCTGTTCAGGCAGTGAACGCCGCCTACCAGGCCTTTCCAGATCTGGCCGAGGTCGACGTGGCCCTCTTTGAGGCGGGTCAATACCTGGGCTTTGCCTCCCGCGCGGCACCTCCCCTCCTCACCCTTTCGGTGCCGGCCCAGCAGCGCCCAATCTTCGCCTGGGCCCTGAGGCGCGGCACTTACCCACGGGTGTGGCCAGCCAGCACCCCCGACCTGATGGCTCCAGCCCCTATTGCGCCGCTCCCAACCAGGCGGCCAATCTGGCGCGGCGCCGGGACCACCCAGGACGCCGCACTGACCCTTGATGACGCCCCGCACCCACTGTATACACCCCTGCTGCTGGACCTGCTGCGCCGCTATGGCGTACCCGCCACCTTCTTTGTCATCGGTCAGAATGCAGAGCACTACCCCTATTTCGTGCGCGACATGGTGAAGGCCGGGCACCAGGTGGGCAACCACACCTATTCCCACGCGCTGCTGAAGACCCTGACCGCAGGAGAAGTCCGCTCGGAGCTGGCGCGGACATCCGGGCTGCTCAGGCACCTAACCGGTCAGGACATCACGGCCTTCCGGCCCCCCGGCGGCGGACTGAATGCCGCTGTGCTGGGCGCCGCCGCTGCGCAGGGGCTCAGGACAGTCATGTGGAGCCACGACGCCGGCGACTACCTGAAGGCAGACGCCCAGAGCCTGCAAAAAGCGTTCGCGCACCACCTGCACCCCGGCCAAATCACGCTGCTGCACGACAAAGTCGACAGCACCCTGGGCGCCCTTCCGGCCATGATTCAGGCCGCGCAGGCCAGGGGGTATGCCTTGCGAACGGTCGACGGCCTGCTCAGCCCCGAGCCGGCACGGAGGCTTGCAGCCCACCAACCTGCACCGGCGGCGCCGTAGGGTCAGAGGAAGGCCGTTTTTCCCTACACCGGGCACTGGGCGGGCCGGAGGGAACTTTTGCGGCCGCTGCTCCCTCTAACATTCGAGGTGCCCTTGAATGACCCCTACGCCCCCCTGCCAGACCGCGACCTGGTCCGCCTCGCCCTGCGCGACGAGGCCGCGTTCGAGGCGCTCGTGAAGCGCCACGCGGCGGGCATTCACCGCCTAGCGGCCAGCCTGGTGGGGCCCGGCGCCGCCGATGACGTGGTGCAGGAGGTCTTGATCAGCCTGCACCGGTCACTGAAGACCTTCCGGGGGGAGGCGCAGTTCAGCACTTGGCTGCACCGCGTCACCCTGAACGCCTGTTACGGCGCCCTCAAAGCCCGGCCCACCGTGCCGCTCGAAGGCCAGCCCGAGCCACACGCCCCGCACGACCCTGCCCGCAGCGGCGAGCAGGCCCAGGTCCGCGAGCGCCTGGCCGCCGCCCTGGCCCAGCTGCCGCGTGATCAGCGCGAAGCCATTGCTCTGCGCGAACTCTCGGGCCTGGACTACGCCGAGATTGCCCAGGTGACCGGCGCCGAGCTGGGCACCGTCAAGAGCCGCATTGCCCGCGCCCGCACTGCCCTGCGCGCGTGGCTGACCAACGCCGGAGTGACCCCATGACCCGTCCTGACGACCTGGAGACCCTCTTTGCCCAGGCGCGCACCCTCTCGCCTGCCGATGAGGGTGCCGCCGAGCGCTTTCTGACCCGTTTCCGGGCAGCGGCCCCACCGCGCCGGCCCCGCCCCGCCGCCTGGTGGCCCACCCTGCTGGCCTCGGCCGCCGTGGTGGCGGGGCTGCTGACCCTGTGCCCGGCCCCGGACCTGCCGGCCAGCGCCGCCTACGACGCCTACCAGAGCGCCTGGGGAGAGGGCTGGTGAGGCGCGCCCTGGCCCTGCTGACCCTGCTGGGGAGCGCCGCCCAGGCGGCCGACGTGGACGACGTCCTGAACGCCCTGAAACGCGCCCGCACCCTGGTGGCGCGCGGCCAGGCCGAGGTCACGGTGCTGTTTCCACCGCGCGAGGTGCCGACCCGCCGCGCCGCCGCCCTGCCTGTCCTGACCGTGCGCCCGGCGCTGGTGCAGCAGAACTTCGCGGTCACGCGCCTGGGCGCCGCAGCAGTGGCAGGCCGCCCGGCGGTCCTGTTTGAGCTGATCCCCAAGGTGGGCCAGGCCGCCCGCTGGCGCCTGTGGGTGGATGAAGTCTGGAAGGTGCCCCTGGCCTTCGAGGAGCGCAGTGCGGGCGGCGACCTGGCCCGGCGCGCCGTGTTTACGAAGGTGGGGGCAACCCTCACACGGCAGGCCCTGGCCCAGCCCCCACTGCCGGGCGGTCTGGCCGACGCCCTGGCCCGTGCCCTACCGGGCCTGCGCCTGCCGCCTGGGTTCGTGCCGTCTGGTATCGGCGCCCGTCCCGCTGGGCGCGAGGTCACACTGACCGACGGCCTGAACACCCTGACCCTGGTGGTGGCGCGGCGGAACGTCAAGGCGGCGCCGGGGGTGGCCTCGCGGCGGGTGGGCGGCGCCTACGTGTGGCTGGTGGGCAACCTCCCGCACAATGAACTGAACGCCGCCCTGGCCGGTATCCGCCGCGCCGACGAGGCCCCGCTGGGAACTTTTCAGGCTGCTCCGTCCTCTCATCCGTAAATCCCCCTTTTCAGGAGTCCCCATGACCCTCTCTCCCCTTTCCCGCAAACTGACCGCCGAGGACGCCGCGCACTTTTTGCGCCGCACCGCGTTCGGCGCCACCGACGACCAGATTCGCGCCCTGGCAGGCAAAGACGCCCGCAGCGTGGCCCGGGCGGCCCTGGCCTTTGACCAGAGCCTGACCCCGAAGAACCCCTTTGACCCCATGCAGGGCGCTGGCCCCGGCGCCTCGATTCAGCTGACGCGCGGCGCGTGGCTTTACGAGA
Source organism: Deinococcus betulae (assembly GCF_020166395.1). Classification (NCBI taxonomy): domain Bacteria; kingdom Thermotogati; phylum Deinococcota; class Deinococci; order Deinococcales; family Deinococcaceae; genus Deinococcus; species Deinococcus betulae. The sequence goes on from NZ_JAIQXU010000042.1 coordinate 8,222, forward strand.
TGGTGTACGGCGCCTGGCCGCTGCGCGAGAAACTGGCCCTGACCTGGAGTAACCACTTTGTTATCGGCACCGACAAGGTGCGCAACGCCCCGGCCCTGACCGGCTACCTGGGGGCCCTGCGCCGCCACGCCGCCGCCCCCAGTTTCGAGCGCTTTACGCTGGAGGTCGCGCAGCTGCCCGCCATGCTGCGTTACCTGGACAACGACCAGAACCGCAAGGGCAAGCCCAACGAGAACTTCAGCCGCGAACTGCTGGAGCTGTTCACCACCGGTATCGGTCACTACACCGAAGACGACGTGCGTGAAGGCGCGCGCGCCCTGACCGGCTGGACCTTTACCGGTGGACGCGGCAACACGCAGTATCTCGTCGAGCCTAAATTTGCCAACCAGACGGGGCAGCACGACGCGGGCCGCAAGACCTATCTGGGCCAGAGCGGCGCCTTCACCGGCGAGGACATCGTGCGCCTGGCGACCGCCCACCCGAACACCGCCCTGTTTGTCAGCCGCAAACTGCACCGCGCCTTTCTGAGTGATACGCCCGACGAGGCCGCCGTGCTGGGCAGCGCCGAGACCTGGCGCCGCACCGGAGGCAACGTGGGCGCCGTGCTGGAAGAACTCCTGAGCAGCGAGGCCTTTTATGCCAGCCGCGCCCGGATCATCCGCTCGCCCGTGGAGTACATCGTGGGCGCCCTGCGCACCCTGGGCCAGCCGACTTTCGACGCCAAGACTCTGCTGAACCTCACTCAGACCGCCGGGCGCATGGGCCAGCTGCTGCTGGAACCCGACACCGTCAAGGGCTGGGACGGGGGCCGCGAGTGGATCAACGACTCCACGCTGCTGCTGCGCCTTCAGGTGGCGGCAGGCCTGACGCTGACGTCCAAGGCGCCCAACCTCACCGAGCCGCCCAGTCTGCTGGCCCTGACCGGCCAGGAACGCCCGGCGGCGGCGGTGCTGCTCTCCAGTCTGAAGGGCCGCCAGCGCACCTACCTGAGCATGATCAGCCCCGAATTCCAGCTGGCCTAAAAGGGCCGCAGGCCATGAAGTCTGGGCTCCGACCCGTCAGAACTGCCTGCCCCCACAGCTCTTCCCACTGCCCACCACCCACTCCCTACTCCCCGAGGTTCCCCTCATGACCAACCGACGTGATTTTCTGAAACTTTCGGCGCTGGCGGTGGCCGCCACCAGCGGTATGCCCGGCTTTCTGGCTCGGGCGGCGACCCAGGCAGGCGGCAAAAAAACCCTGGTGGTCATTCAGCTGACGGGCGGCAACGACGGCCTGAACACCCTGATTCCGTACAGCAACGGCGCGTACTACGCCGCGCGGCCCAATATCGCCATTCCCAAAAAAGACGTGCTGACCCTCACCGGCGACCTGGGTATGCACCCGGCCCTCAAGCCCCTGATGGGCCTGTGGGACAGCGGCGACCTGGCCTGGATGGAGAACGTGGGCTACCCCAACCCCAACCGCAGCCACTTTGCCTCTATGGCCATCTGGCACACTGCTGACCCCACCCAGGCGCAGGCTGAAGGCTGGATTGGCCGCCTGGCCGAGCAGATCGGCGATCCCTTTTGCGCCAGCAACGTGGGCGGCTCCACGCCCCAGGCGCTGCGGGCCGGGGACTTCAGCCTCCCCAGCATCGAGTCGGTGGACAACTTTCAGCTCAAGCTGCCTTCGGGCATGGACACGCCCTTTCAGTCGCTGCTCAATTCTCCGCGCACGGGCGAAGCCGCCTACCTGACCCGCGCCACCCGCCAGATGCTGAAAAATACCGCGCGCGTGCAGGAAAACGCCAAGAAGTACAAGGCTGGGGCCACCTATCCCCAGACCCGCTTTGCCGGGCAACTGAAGGAAACGGCGCGACTGATTGCCGCCGGGGTCGGTCAGCGGGTGCTGTACGTCTCGCTGGGCGGCTTTGACACCCACGCCGGGCAGCGCGCCGAGCAGGATGAACTCCTGAGCACTCTGGCGGAGGGCCTGGCCGCCTTCTACGCCGACCTGGAAAAACAGGGCGTGGCGGGGGACGTGGTGGTGATGGGCTTTTCCGAGTTCGGGCGCCGGGTGGCCGAAAACGGCAGCGCCGGCACTGACCACGGCAAGGGCAGCGTGATGTTCGCGCTGGGCCAGGGCGTCAAGGGCGGCATTCACGGCAGCAGTCCCGACCTGGAAAAGCTCTCGGAGGGCGATATCATCTACAAGCAGGATTTCCGGGGCGTATACGCCGAGGCGCTGACCAAATGGCTGGGCCTGAACGCCCGCGAGATTCTGGGCGGCACCTTTTCGGGCCCCAGCTGGCTAGCATGACCCTCCGTTTGCGCGTCGCGGCGGGGGTGCTGGGCGCGCTGGTCCTGGCCGCTTCCGCTCTGGTCAGTCCGGCTCTGGCCCTGCCCAAGTACCGCATTCAGGCCGCGCCGCAGCTGCACCTGACTGAAGGCAACGACCTGTGGCAGCTGGACCGGCGGGTCATGCCCTGCACCTACTGCCACGTCAAGGACACGGGCGGCGCGCCCTGGAATCCTTTTGGACAGGCTTTGCAGCGCACTTTTGCCCAGGAGGCCGAGGCCGGGCGCCACCTGACCTTTCCCCAGGCGCTTCACACCTTATTGACGGCCGGCACCGACGCCGACGGAGACGGTTACCCGGACGCCCTGGAAGTCTTCGCCAAGACTTTGCCCGGCGACCCCGAGAACAAGCCCGACACACCGGTGGAGGACCTGACGGCGGCCTTTGAGAAAGCGGGCGGCGCAGCACAATACGCGCCACTCAAGAAAACAAAATAAAAAAGCCGCCTTCTTCGGCGGTGATAGAAAGAATATAGCGCGGTATGCAGAGGGCGTCAAGTTCAGCCATTGGGCCTCAAATTTAGCGTTCTGGACAGCAGATTTTCTAAAGCGATATGGCGCGGCCTGCATAGAAGCCTGGTGAGAGAGAACTCTAAGACGCTCTACTTCCACGAGTGAAGAGCAAAACAAAAAAAGCCGCCTTTTTCGGCGGTGATAGGAAAAGAATAGCGCGGTATGCAGCGCTGGTCAACCCCAGCCGGCCACTCCAAAAAACGCCCGCCCACACGCTCTGAAAAGGAACGTGTGGGCAGACGCGCTATGCACTTAGGGATGTTCGGTTGCATTCAAGGGGCCATAGCCTCACGCAAGAAGGCTCGGACGGCAGAACATCCAGATGTTCATAGGCGCCTTTCCATCGCTGCACGCCCGTCGCCGTTCGTTCTCCTGCGCAGGTGTGCAAATCTGCCTGGAGCCTGCGGCGACCTCCCAACAAGCCAGTCCAGTTTTGTCACCACATCTAGCTCTGCTGTCCGTCTGCTCGCTTGAGTCGCGCCGCAGGGACGCATCACCCTGAATTCACTCTGAGGCGAGCCCTTTCTCCCAGGTGACCCACATCCGTTCCACGCGGTAGCCCAGGCGGGTGTTGACGCGCAGCATCGGGAGGTTCAGCACCGTACCGCCCGTGCCGGCGTGGGTGTAGCCTTCTGCCCTGGCCCAGGCCAGCGCAAAGGCCTTGAGGGCCGTCGCCACGCCCCGCCCCCGGTGCCCTGGGTGGGTGACCGTGTCTTCCGAGTCCACCTCCTGGTCGCGCAGGCTCAAGCGGGTCAGGGCCACGATCTCGCCCTTGACGCGGGTGACGAACGCGGCTTCCTCGCGGCAGATGGTCTCGCGCAGGGTGTCACGGGTCAGGGGGTCAGGCGTGGTCGTGGGGTTGCGCGGCCTGTCCTGAACGCCGCGTTCGTGCAGGGCAAAGAGGGCGTCCCAGTCGCGCTCAGGCGCATCAGGTGACAGGCGCCCCGGTTCATAGCCGGCCAGAAACAGCCGCTCCTGAAGCGGCTCGAACGCCGCCGGGTCAAAGCGGGTCAGGTCCAGGTGGGCGCCCCACGACTGCCAGGCGTTGCGAAAGCCGGCGGCGTGAAAGAAATCCATCTGCTCACCAAAATCCTCGCGGGTGACGCCCAGCACGCGGGCAAAGCCAGCCGGCACCTCGGCCAGCAACGCCAGGGTGAGGGCCGTGAAGGCGCTGCCGTCGCCGGCCAGGTCCAGGCGCAGGGCGCCAGGTACACTGGCGCCAAACGGAGCCAGGCGCGCGGTGGCGGTCACTTGGCTCTCCTGCTCGGCCACCAGGCGGCTGGGCGGCGTGGCCTCGCGGAACTGCTCTGGCGTGTAGGTCCAGTGCCCACGCACGCTGTCCGTCACGAGCTGGGCCACCGCCACAGCGTCGCTCTGGCGAAAGGGGCGGAGGCTGGGCAGGTGGGCGGTGGCGTGCAGGGCGTGTGTCATGGCGTCATGGTGCGCGACCCTCCCCCTCTCCTGGCGAACCCAGCCCCTACGCCAGATGGCTCAGCAAGGACGGTCACCGGTGCATATACACCCCCCGAAACACTGGTCCTGCTGAGTCAGTGCGTGGCTCCATCATGCATGCCGATTCATACTCACCCCACATTCACAGAGCCGCTTGACAGGATTACGCTCATGCCGTATTCTGTTCACACCGGAATGGAAGCGCCGTGGTGTGCTTGTAGGCCAGGACGGAGCCCGCCCAAGTTCAGTGTTTTCCGCCCCTTCTGTCATGAGGGGGCGCCTTTTTTGGTGTCGCAGCGCTGGCCTGTCCAGCTCTTTCCTTAAGTGTATTCTGTACACATACTTCTGGCAGGGTAGGATGAACCCTATGTCCAGCGACCTTTCGCAGCTGAGCGTGAACACCATCCGCACCCTGAGCATTGACGCCGTGCAGGCGGCCAACAGCGGCCACCCCGGCGCGCCGCTGGGGGCCGCCCCCCTGGCTTACGTGCTGTGGCAGGACTTTCTGCGCTTCAACCCGCAGCACCCCGAATGGGCCGGGCGTGACCGCTTCGTGCTGTCGGCGGGGCACGCCAGCATGCTCATCTACAGCCTGCTGCACCTGACCGGCTACGACATGCCGCTTGAAGACCTCAAGAATTTCCGCCAGTGGGGCAGCAAAACCCCGGGGCACCCCGAGTTCTTCCACACACCCGGTCTGGACGCCACGACGGGGCCGCTGGGGCAGGGCGCCGCGATGACAGTGGGCATGGCGATGGCCGAGGCGCACCTGGCCGCGCGCTACAACCGCCCCGACTTCGCCATTTTCGACAACCACACCTATGCGGTGCTGGGTGACGGCGACCTGCAAGAAGGCGTGAACCACGAGGCCGCCGCGCTGGCCGGGCACCTGCGCCTGAACAAACTGATCTGGCTGCACGACGACAACCAGATTCAGCTCGACACCCCCACCAGCAAGGCCGAGAGCGAGGACACCGCCGCGCGCTACGTCTCGTACGGCTGGAACGTGCTGAAGGTGGGCGACGGCAACGACCTGGCCGAGATTCGCGCCGCCATTGCCGAGGCCCAGGGCAGCGACCGCCCCACGCTGATTCAGGTGCGCACCGTGATTGGCTTTGGCAGCCCACGTGCCGGCACCAGCAAGGCCCACGGCGAGCCGCTGGGCGCCGAGGGCGTGGCCGAGACCAAGGCGGCGCTGGGCTGGGACTATCCCGCGTTTACCGTGCCCGAGGAAGTCAAGGCCCACATGGACGCCCACGAGCGCGGCGCGAAGTTGGAGACTGACTGGAACACCCTGATGGACGGCTACCGCGCGGCGCACCCTGAATTGGGCGCCGAGGTGGACGCCCTGCTGGCGCGCGACCTGCCAGCAGCCCTGGCCGACGCCCTGCCCAGCTACGAAGTCGGCGGTAAGGCGGCGGCCACCCGCAACGCCAGCGGCGAGGTCATCAACGCGCTGGCGAAGGTGGTGCCGGGGCTGATGGGCGGCAGCGCCGACCTGTCGGGCAGCACCAAGACCACCATCAAGGACGGCGGCGAGATGCAGGAAGGCAGCATGGCCGGGCGCAACGTGTTGTTCGGCGTGCGCGAGTTCGGCATGGCCGCCGCTGCCAACGGCCTGAGCCTGTACGGCGGTCTGCGCCCGCTGGTGGGCACCTTCCTGGTGTTTGCCGATTACCTCAAGCCGGCCTTTCGCCTCTCGGCCATTCAGATGCAGCCCGTCACTTACGTCCTGACCCACGACTCGATTGGCCTGGGCGAGGACGGCCCCACCCACCAGCCGATTGACCAGCTGGCCATGCTGCGCGCGGTGCCGGGCGCCCACGTCATTCGCCCCGCCGACGCCAACGAGACGGCCGCCGCCTGGCAGATGGCCCTGGAGTACACCAAGGGGCCGACCGCCCTGGCCCTGAGCCGCCAGGACCTGCCCATCCTGCCGCGCAACCACGCGGGCGTGAAGAAGGGCGCTTACGTGGTCCGTGACGCCGAGGGGGGAGGCGCCGCCCAGGTCATTCTGATCGCCTCGGGCAGTGAGGTCAGCCTCGCCCTGGACGCCGCCGAGGCCCTCAGCGGCGAAGGCATCGCCGCGCGCGTGGTTTCCATGCCCTGTATGGAAGTCTTCCGGGCACAGGACCGCTCCTACCGCGACAGCGTCCTGACCCCCGGCGTCAAGCGCGTGGCCATCGAAGCGGCCACCAAAGCCCCCTGGTACGAGTGGGTGGGGCTGGACGGCGCCGTGATTGGCATGGACACCTTTGGGGCCAGCGCGCCCGCCAGTGTGCTGTTCGAGAAATTCGGGTTCAGCGTGCCGAACGTGGTGAAGGTCGTGCGCGGCGTGCTGTAAGCGCAGGAGGCTAGCAGGCGCGGCCGGAGAAGTCCCTCGGCCGCGCCTGTTCCCTTGCTGGCAGGTTGAGCCCTCTTGTACAGCCCGCTTCAGAGGAGCCTTTAGCCTCAGCCCGCCGCCTCCAGCCAGAACAGGCCGCCCAGGCCCAGACTCGGCCGCAGGCGGAGCAGTCGCCCGTTCGCGTGGAGCTCGGCGTGAAGTTCACCGCCCGGCGTGTAGGCCCGCACAAGACCGTAATGCTGCTGCCGTGGGCTGAACTCCAGCCCCACGACCGGCGTTCCCTGGGCAAACAGGGCTTCCAGACGGCCTTCCAGCGCCTGCCCCGGTCCCCACTGCCCACGCGCCCGCAGCGGCAGGTCGTGTGCGCGCAGATAGGCGTTCAGGCCGCTCACCCAGCGCCAGTGCCAGGTGGCGCGCTGCCCGCCGCTGCCGGGCACGCGGAAGGCACCCTGGGCGCGCAGCAACTCGGCGGCCAGATCGTCGCGTTCGGGCAGGGCTACCCCCAACCGTGCAGCGTGGGCACGCACGAGACAGGCGGCACTTAGCGGGCCGCAGCCCACCGCTGCGCCGTGCACCTGGGCCTGGCGGCCGTCTTTCTCTGGGAGGGCAGCGGGAAACGCCACGCGAACCGGGGCTGGGGTCAGGACAGGCGCGGCCGTCATGGAGACAGCGGACCACACCGGTCTGAACAGCGGGCACAGCGCCGCTGACGGAACCCTCATGTCTTCGGGTCACGCTAGCCTCCTGGCATGACCCCGCGCCCCCATTCCCGCGAGTGGTACGCCGCGCTGGCCCGTGACCTGGGCGGCTACCAGCACCCCTGGACCCGTGTGCTGGACGGCCCTGACCCGGAATTAACCTACGATCTGCTGCTGACCACGCACCTGACCCCCCAGACGCGGGTGCTGGAGGCCGGCTGCGGCCACGGCCCGGACGCGGCGCGCTTCGGGGACCAGGCGGCGCGCTGGGCCGCCTACGACCACGTTCCCGAACTGCTGGCGCTGGCCCGGCAGCACGCGCCGCAGGCCGACTTTCACGACTGGAACGGCAAGGGCGCGGTGCCTCCTGCCCTGCACGGTCCCTTTGACCTGATCGTGTCGCGGCGCGGCCCGACGGGCATCATCCGGCGCCTGCCCGAACTGGCCGCGCCGCAGGCCCGCTTCCTGTACGTGGGACCGCGCCTGACGGTGCCGCAGGTGCAGGGCCGGCTGGCCGCTGTGGGCTGGACGGTGCTGGGCCAGTGGCAGATCAGCGTGCAGGCGTGGGTGCCCACCCGTGAGGACTGGGCGACCCGCTGCGCCTGGATGGAAGAACCTGAGCGCCTCTCCGAGTGGGACACCCAGGTCACAGCCGCCGGTCTGCCCTACCGCGAGGAGCGGCTGGTGGTGCTGGCCGGAGCGTCCGGGTAAAGCGCGCCGGCAAAGTACAGCCCCCCGGCCGCCACGTTGGCCCCGGCCTGCGCCCGCTCGCGCGAGGTCAAGACGGCCTGCACCCCTGCGGCGTCCAGCCGGCCCTGCCCGGCCAGCAGCAGCGTGCCCACCAGCCCGCGCACCATGTGACGCAGGAAACTCTCGCCGTGCACGTGAATGGCCCAGACCTCTGGCCCCGGCACCACCTCCAGGCGGCGCAGTTCGCGCACGGTCTGGCGGTCTTCCTGGGTGGCAAAGGCTGCAAAGTCGTGCGTGCCTGTCAGCAGGCGCGCGGCGGCGTTCATGGCGTCGGCGTCCAGGGCGTGCGGCACATGCAGCGCCCGCCCCTGCCACAGGGGATGGCGCTGCGGGCTGACGAGCAGCCGGTAGACATACTGCCGTTCCAGACAGGAAAACCGCGCGTGGAAGCCGGGCGCTGCCGCCTCTGCCTCCAGCACCGCCACGCTGGGCGGCAGCCAGGCGTTCAGGGCGCGCGCCAGCCGGGGCAGCGGCACCCGGAAGGCGGCCGGCAGGTCAACGTGGGCGGGCATGGCCTCGGCGTGAACGCCTGTATCGGTGCGGCCCGCCGCCACGGCCCGGAAGGCGCCGCCGCCCAGCCGCGCACAGGCCGCGTGCAGCGTGTCCTGCACGCTGGGGGCGTTGGGCTGCGCCTGCCAGCCGGCGTAGGGCGCGCCGTCCCAGGCCAGCGTCAGCCGCACCCGCTGAAACCCGGCGGGCGGCTTGAAGGCTGACGTGGGTGCGGGGGACGGAGAAGAGGGGAGCATGGTGACAGCTCTGTTCTAGCACTGCCGGCGGCGTGGCCGTCACGCCCAGCCTCAGGAGAGAAGCCGCCACAGCACGCCGCACAGACCGACGGCTGCGCACGAACGCTGCCCTGAAAAGCGCCTGCTTTCTCACGGTGCGCCTGGGGCCGCCGGCTTATGCTGCGCGGCGTGAACCGTTCCTTCATGTTGGGCCTGGCCTTGCTGTGGGCGGCGGCAGGCGCGGCCAGTTACCGCGTCAAGCCCGGCGACACCCTGAGCGGCATCGCCGCCCGCGCGGGCCTGAGTGTGGCCCAGGTGCAGGCCGCCAACCCGCGCCTTCAGGGGAGCGCGCTACAGGCCGGCTGGGTGCTGACCCTGCCTGAACGCCCGGTCCAGGGCCGCCGTTACACCGTGCAGCGCGGCGAGAACCTGACCGTCATCGCCACGCGGGCCGGGGTGACGCTGGGGGCGCTGCTGAAGGCCAATCCGCAGTACCAGGGGGGCAAGGCCGTGCTGGCGGGGGCCACCTTGACCATTCCCTCTGCAGCCAGTGCCGCCCGCTCGGGGACTGTGACGGTGCGCCCAGCTGCCACAGGTGGCCCCCGCCCCTGGCTGTGGCCAGTGCCCGGCTATCAGGGCGTCAGCAGCGGGTACGGCGAGCGCGACCTGCACGGCGACACCGAGATGCACTACGGCATTGACATCAGTGCGCCGCACGGCACCCGCGTCCTGGCCTCGCGCTCGGGCCGGGTGCTGGAGGCCCGCGCCGACTTTGAACGGGGCTGGGGCTGGACCGTGGTGCTGGAACACCCGGACGGCTGGATCACCCGCTATGCCCACCTGAGCGCCACGCTGGTGAGGGCAGGCGAACTGGTCGTGCAGGGACAACTGGTCGGCCGGGTCGGCAGCACTGGGCGCACCACTGGCCCCCATCTGCACTTCGGCACCTACCTGCGCTGGGACCCGCGCGACCCCCTGAGCCTGCTGCGGTGAGCAGCGTCTGGATTCACTATGCCGAGGGCCACGGCGAGCCTGCACACGCGGCGCTGCGGGCGTGGCTGGCTACCCTGCCCGGCCAGCCGGGTTTTCTGGGCGCCGAGCGCCTGGCCAGCCCCGAGCAGCCGGCCCTGACGCTGGTGGCCAGCCGCTGGGCGGTTCGGCCGCCGGACCTTGGCGTCCCCGAAGGGGTGCGGGCCTGGAGCTTTGAGGTCGTGGAACGCCATGAGGGCCAGCAGCAGTGACACCAGCGAGGCTGCGCGCCTGACGCGGTCAACAAAGCAGAGCCATCCTGACAGCGGTTGGTCGTCCACACCTCTTCACGCTTAGCGTCTTACTTGCCCTTGCATTCCGATGACCCTCGCTTTACGATGCCTCTACATCGGATGGCGAGGTCACCCTCTGGCCCTCCGAGAAGGAGTCGTATGGATGCTCAGCAACTCAAAGGTCACCTCGATCTACTGCTGCTGGCCAGCGTGGCGCCAGGACCGCGCTACGGCGGACAGATTATCGCCGACGTGCAGGCGGCCACAGACGGCTATTTCGCGCTGCGCGAAGGCACCCTCTACCCGGCGCTGCACCGCCTGGAAAAACAGGGGTTCTTGCAGGGTGAGTTTCAGGTGCTGCCCCGCGGCGGCAGTCCGGTCAAGGTCTATACCCTGACGCCGAGTGGCCAGGCCGAACTGCGCGCCCAGCGCGAACGGTACGAGCACTTTACCCGCGCCGTGCGCGGCGTGATTGGGGGGAAAGCGTGAGCCCGACGGACCGTTTTGTGCGGGAGGCCACGCGCGGCCTCTGGGGCCAGCGGCGGCGCGACGCCCTGACCGAACTGCGCGGCGCCGTGGAAGACAAGGTGTACCGTTACCGGCTGTGCGGCCTGGACCAGACGCAAGCCGAGCAGGCGGCGCTGCGCGACCTGGGGAGCCCTCACGCCATCGCCCGTGACCTCAGCCGGGTGCATACCGCGCCGCTCGCGCTGCGGGCCACCCTGGCGCTGGGCATCGCTGGCCTGCTCAGTTTTCAGGCGGTGGCGGTCGTGCCAGGGGTACAGGCCATCCTTGACCCCCGCATGCAGCCGGCCTGCACCCTGGACGAACTGTATGTGCGGCTGGTGCCCGGCGCGACCCCCGCCACCGCGCAGCGGCTGCTGACCACGCCCGCCGGCCAGCAGCAGTTGCAGACCAGCGTGCTGGGCCGGCTGGCGCCAGAACACGCCGAGTATCTGCGCCGTCAGCTGAGTCAGCCCGGCGGCATGGCCGCGGCAGTGGCCACCTGTCGGGAGCTGACCCCCACCTACGCCGCCAACCTGCTCAAGCTGGACGATGTGTATCAGGCGCTGCGCGCGGCGGGCGTGACGGTTACGCCCCTTCACGGCGCTGGGCTGGTCCAGCTGTCATTTCCGGGTGAGGAGCCTCATCAGACCGTGAACCTGGAACACAGCCTCCAGACCATCGGGGGTGTTCAGTACGTGGCCGGCAGTGGCCTGCTGAATATCCTGAAAAGCAGCGTCACGGCCCGGATCACCCTGACCGGCCTGCGCAACCCGACCCTGACCATCGGTCCGGCCACCCTGCGACTGGGCACAGAGGACCACCCGGTCCTCACCACCGACCTGCTGTCCTACGTGATGCTGGACTGGCTCTCGCCTCAGCTGCCAAAGCTACCAGGCACCATGACTCCAGCCATCAGTGGCACGCTGGGCACCCTGACCCCCGATCCAGCCGGCCATCATGTGCGGGTGAACGCCCCAGACGGCGCGCTGTACGCGACCCTCAGCAACGCGGCGGTCCTGGGCCAGCGTGGCCAGAGCCAGACGGCTGTCCGGGCTTATTCACTGGCGCTGGGGGCCGTGAAAGGCGGCCTGCTTCCCGCGCCGCTGACGGAGGGCCGGGAGGTCGGGTTTGCCCGTCTGGTCAGCACCCTGCCCGAGCTGTTCGCCGCCACCAAGAAGAACGAACGCGCCCTGCTCGTCTACCGCCTGAGCGGCACCGACCTGCGCCAGCTGACCTACACCCCTGTCCCAGCCGCGCAGCTGCGCCCGAACACCGCGCCGTGAGGGCCGTGCTGCTGACCCTGTGCCTGCTGGGCGGCGCCGCGCTGGCTGGAGGAGGGGCGCGCGTGGCCACCAGCGTGACCCTGGACGGAACAGGCTGCCGCCCTGCTCTTGGCCTGGTCGTGTTGGGGGTCACGCCCGACGCCGCCGCCTCAATACAGATGGCGCGCCTGCTCACCGCTGACCAGGCCGCACGCCAGGGCGCCGTCAATCCAGCCGCTGTGGACTGGGCTGCAGTCGCTCGGGCCGATGAGACCCGGCGGGCGCAGACCCTGGCGCTGCTGCGCGCTGGCCGCCTCAGCAGCGCCCAGGACTTTTTTGGCGCGGCGCTGATCTTTCAGCATGGCGACTGCCCACAGCACTTTCAGCTGGCGCATCTGCTGGCCGCCCGCGCCTTCGCCCTGGGCGGCGTCAAGTCGGCGGGCTGGCTGACAGCCGCCACCTATGACCGCTGGCAGATGAGTCTGGGCCGCCTCCAGACCTACGGCACCCAGTTTGTCGAGGTAGGGCCGTGCGACATTCAGCTGGCCCCGGTGGCGCCCGGCACCACCGACCGCGAGCGCGAACGCCTGGGGGTGCCAGCACTGGTGCTGGCCAGGGCGCAGGCCGACATCATGAGCGCGCGCTGCCGAGGCGAACTGCCCTGACCTTACGGCTAGGAGCGGCGCGCGGCCGCTGAGCGCCGTGTCCAGGGACAAGAAGAGGGCCGCCCCACAACGGGAGTGGCCCTTCCATCTTCTGAACAGACACCCGGCCAGGCAGGGGACCGGGGGCGCTGGGCAATTAGGCTTCCGTGCCCAGATACTGCCGCGCCCACTCGGCAAACTCAGGCTTGTAGAACTCCAGACGAATCTTCTTGTATTCCTTCGTGGAGTACAGGATGGCGTGGTCAATGCCCGGTGCCACCTCTTCCTCAATAGCCTTGATTTTGCCGAAGGCCTCATCCTTGCTGCGCCCGTGAACCATCGTGAAAATCGTGTAGGGCCATTCGGGGTACGTGGGGCGCAGGTAGCAGTGGGACACTGCCTTGAACTCGGCCATCTTGCGCCCCGTTACGGCGACCTCGTCCTGAGGCACGGCCCACACGCCCATCGCGTTAAAGGTGAAGCCCGCCTTCTGGTGACGGAACACCGCCGACACGCGCCGCAGCGCCCCGGCCGCTTTCATCTTCTGAGCGTGGGCGGCCACCTCGTCAATGCTCAGGCCCAGGGCGGCGCAGGCGTCGGCGTAGGGTTCCTCGGTGACCGGCAGGTCCTTCTGGAATTCCAGCACGAACGCCCGGTCCAGCTCGGTCACGGCGTAGCCGATGTTCCGCTGCTCAGAGGTGTACTGGGGCGCCGACTTGGCGTTCCAGTCTTCTTTGCCTGTCATGTCGAACTCCACCCCAATCTTGAACAGGTGCAGGGTGGGCATCAGGCGGGTCAGGCGCGCGCCGCTGAGGTCGTGCAGCTTCTGCACGTGCGCCTTCAGGTCGCTTTCGGGCGGCACGGCGATCGTATACCACAGGTTGAAGTCGTGGTTGCGCTTGTAGTTGTGGCTGACCCCAGGGTGGGTGTTCACGATTTCGGCGCCGGCATCCAGGGTGTCTTCGTCGTACACCGCCGCCACCAGGCTGCTCTGGTAGCCCAGGGTGCGGGTGTCGAAGATGGCGCTGACCTGCCGCAACACCCCTTCGGCCTTCACCTCGCGCAGGATGGCCAGCGCCTCGGCCTCGCTCAGGCCCACCTCGGCCGCCACTTGCGCGTAGGGACGCTGCACGATAGGAATATCGCGCTGAATGCGGTTCAGGAGCTGCTCGCGTGGGGTGACAGGCGCCTTGGGCGCGGCGGAGGCGGTCATGTCTGCACCATACCGGCTCCCAGAGCGGCAATGTGTCCCCGAACGACCGGTCAGTGAGAGGGGATCCGGTCAAATCCGGAACAGGTCTTGGATTTGACCTGACTGGAAGTGGAAGGACAGAGGCCAGAGTCCTGGAATATGGAGGAGCGTCCGGTGCTCGCCCGAATGTCCCGAAAAGAGCCGACAGTCCCTATGGGGTGCAGCCGGGGGCAACGGGGGCGCACAATGGCGGGCATGGTGACCGCCATCGTGATGGTGCAGGCAGAACGCAACCGCATTCAGGAAACCGCCGAGGCACTGGCCGGGGTGCCAGGGGTGCGCGAGGTGTACTCGGTGACCGGCGAGTGGGACATCGTGGCCATTCTCAAGTTGGCTCGCTACGAAGACCTGGACGGCGTGGTGACAGGTGGCCTGCGGCAGGTGACCGGCATCACCCGCACCCAGACCATGCTGGCCTTCCGCACCTACAACGAGGCGCTGCTGGATCAGGGCTTTGGGGTTGGTCTGGACGAATCTCAACAGCGCTAAAGAGCTTTTTAGGAAACCTTCATCTGTCTAGGACCGGGGTGTTTTGTGAGCTGCCCTACCCGTGACGCCGGAGGGGACAGGTACGGTGACCGCATGACCCGTTTTGTCTCACACGCCGCCCTGCTCCTGGGCTGCTCGCTGCTGGCCACCGCCGCTGCCAAACCGATTGTGGTGGGCAGCAAACTGGACCCCGAGGCGCAGATTCTAGGCCAGATGATTGTCCTGACCCTTAAAAACGCGGGGCTGGACGTGACCGACAAGACCAACCTGGGTGACACCGGCGTGAACCGCAAGGCCATTCTGGCCGGCGAAATTGACGTGTACCCCGAGTACACCGGCAACGCCGTGTACCTGTTTCCGCAGGCCAAGATTACAGCCAAGCAGGCGGGCAATCCCGGCACCATCTACGGCTTGGCGCGGCAACTGGACAGCAAGAACGGCGTGACCTGGCTGCGTCCGGCGCAGGTCAACAACACCTGGGTCATCGCGGTGCCGCAGGCCCTGGCCCAGAGTGCCAAGCTGAGCAGCGTGGCCGACCTGGCCAAGTACCTGGGCGGCGGCGGCAAATTCAAGATTGCAGGCAGCCCTGAATTTTTCAACCGCCCCGACACCATGCCGGCCTTCGAGTCGGCCTACGGCTTCAAACTGAAGGCCGACCAGAAGCTGGTGCTGGCGGGCGCCACTCCACCCCAGACCCAGCAGGCGGCGGCCGGTGGGGTCAACGGCGTCAACGCCGCCATGGCGTACGGCACCGACGGCACCCTCAGCGCCCTGAAG
This sequence comes from Deinococcus betulae, assembly GCF_020166395.1. Classification (NCBI taxonomy): domain Bacteria; kingdom Thermotogati; phylum Deinococcota; class Deinococci; order Deinococcales; family Deinococcaceae; genus Deinococcus; species Deinococcus betulae. The sequence goes on from NZ_JAIQXU010000042.1 coordinate 23,236, forward strand.
ATGGTGGCCCTCAAAGACCCCAGGGGCGCTCAGGCCGTTTACCAGCCTGCGCCTATCATCCGCACCGCCACCCTCAAGGCCGCTCCGCAGATCGAGGCGCTCCTCAACAAGACCTTCGCCACCCTCACCCAGGCCACCCTGCAAGGCCTGAATGCCAAGGTGGCCTTGGAAGGCCGCACGGCGCAGGACGTGGCGCGCGAGTACCTGCGGGGCAAGGGCCTCATCAAGTGACCAGGGCGTGACCCCGGCGACCAGCCTGGAGAGCACCGGCTTGGGCGGCGCGGCGCGGCGGGACGTGCAGGCGGTGCTGTGGTGCTCGGTGCTGCCGATGCTGGCCGGGGCGCTGCTGCCCTGGGTGCTGCTGCGGCCCAACCGCCTGGCCCCTGGCGACTACCTGCGGTTGCCGCTGCCCTGGCTGGGTCTGGCCGTTCTAGCGGCACTACTGCCCGCTGTGGCAGGTCGCTGGAGGCGCCGCTGGGTCTGGCTGCCTGCGGCGGCGGCCCTGAGTCTGGGGCTGTGGCTGCTGGGCACCCAGACGGGCGCGGCGCTGGTGGACCAGCCTCCTTTTGCGCGGGCCAGTGCCGCTAGCGGGGTCTGGCTGTATCTGCTGGGGGCCGGCGTAGCGGTGTACGGCGCCACCCTGGCCGCCCCCGAGCAGCGTTGGTCGGGCTGGGTCTGGGTAATCCCCGCCGCCGCACTGCTGGCCAGCGGCACACTGGGGAGTTGGTCGGTGCTGGCCGAGGCCCGCAGCGAGGGCGCGCGCTGGGGGCAGGAACTCGCGCAGCACCTGCGGCTGGTGGGCACGGCGCTGGGGCTGGCGGTGGGCTTGGGGGCGCCACTGGCCGTCTGGGCGGCCAGTCGTCCTGGCGTGGCCGCCGCCGTGCTGGGCGCGGCCAATGCCATCCAGACTCTGCCCAGCCTCGCGCTGCTGGGCCTGCTGATTGCGCCGCTGTCGGCACTGGCCACCGCCTTTCCAGCGCTGCGGGCAGCCGGCGTCAGTGGAATTGGGGTGGCCCCAGCCCTGACCGCCATGACGCTCTACGCCCTGCTGCCCGTCCTGCGCAACGGCGTGGTGGCCCTGCAAGGGGTCAGCCCCAGCGTGCTGGACGCCGCGCGCGGCATGGGCATGAGCAATGTGCAGCGCTTCTGGCGGGTGCAGCTGCCGCTGGCGCTGCCCGTGTGGCTGGGCGGGGTACGGCAGGCGGCAGTGCTGCTGGTGGGCGTGGCCGCTGTGGCGGCCCTGATCGGCGCTGGCGGCCTGGGCACCTACATCTTCAAGGGGCTGCAAAGCGCCGCCGCTGACCTGATTCTTCTGGGCGCGGTGCCGGCGGCGCTCCTGGCCATCGGACTGGACGCCGCGCTGCGCTGGCTGGAAGGCGGGCTGGGCCGCCGTCTGGGGCGGGTCTAGGAACACCATGATTGAACTGCATCACCTGGAAAAGCGGTACGGCGCGGCAATGGCCGTCCGGGACCTCAGTCTGACCGTCCCCGAGGGCGAACTGGTGGCGCTGCTGGGACCGTCAGGCTGCGGCAAGACCACCACGCTGCGGATGCTCAACCGGCTGACCGAACCCACCGCCGGGCATGTCCTGCTGGGTGGCCAGGACACCCGGAACCTCCCGCCCGAGCAGCTGCGCCGCCGCATCGGCTATGTCATCCAGCACATCGGTCTGTTTCCGCACCTGAACGTCGCGCAGAACGTGGCCACGGTCCCCGACCTGCTGGGCCAGGACCGCCGGGCCACGGCGCGGCGGGTGGATGAGCTGCTGGCCCTGGTGGGCCTGGAGCCAGAGACCTTTCGTCACAAGCGGCCCAGCGAACTCTCGGGCGGGCAGGCGCAGCGGGTGGGGGTGGCGCGGGCGCTGGCCGCCGACCCCCCGGTGCTGCTGATGGATGAACCGTTTGGTGCCCTGGACCCTCTGGCCCGCGAGCGCCTGCAGGCGGCCTTCCGCGAGATTCAGCAGCGGCTAGGGAAAACGGTGGTGATGGTTACCCACGACATAGACGAGGCGCTGCGCCTGGCCGACCGGGTGGCCCTGATGCAGGGCGGTGAACTGGCCCAGTACGGTCCCCCAGACGAGCTGATTCACCGCCCTGCCAGCGAGTTCGTGCGGCAATTTCTGGGTGAGGACGCCACGCTGCGCCAGCTCGCTGGCCGGCCGATTCTTGACTTTGTGGTGGCGGGGCCGGTGCAACCGGGAACGCCTTTGATCGACGCGGCTCTGAACGCCCGCAGCGCACTGAGCGTCATGCTCCGCGAAGGGAGCGACACCCTGACTGTGACGCAGGCGGGGCAGCCCATTGGCACGGTTCAGTGGTCTGGCCTCCGCGCGCTTCCGCAGTCAGCCGAACCAGAGGCCTCTTGAAGAGATGGCCTTGGGGCGCCGTGCTGTGGCCGGCCCTGCTCATCCTCTGCCTGTGGCCAGGCGTCTTGCCCGCGCTGCTGCGGCCCCTGGGTCTAGGCGAACTTACTGCCTTTGATCCGCCCCTGTGGCGCCTAACCCTGACTCATCTGGGGCTAGTGGGGCTGGCCAGTCTGGTGGTGGTGGGCCTGGGGCTCCCGCTGGCCATCGCGGTCACCCGCCCCGGCTGGGACGCTCCCCGGCAGCTCACCGAGACCCTGCTGGGGCTGGGGCAGACGGTCCCCACCTTTGCCGTGCTGGCGCTGGCGGTGCCGGCTCTGGGCTTTGGCTGGGCCCCTACCCTGCTGGGCCTAGTGCTCTACGGGCTGGTGCCGGTGGTCAGCAACGCCATCCTGGGGCTTCAGGCCACCGAGCGCCATATTCTAGACGCGGCGCGCGGCATGGGCATGAGCAGCGCCCAGCGCCTATGGCGCGTGGAATTGCCCCTGGCCCGACCGATCATCTTGGCCGGGTTGCGGACCAGTACCGTCTACAACGTCGGCACCGCAACGGTCGGCGCAGCGCTGGGGGCCGGGGGCCTGGGTGAGCCCATTATCAATGGACTGTCGCAGCAAAACACGGCCCTGGTACTGACCGGGGCGCTGCTGTCTGCCCTGCTGGCCTTGACTCTGGACGCCTGGCTGGCGCTACTGGGCGGCAGGGACAGGGCCTCTGAGCTGGGGTGAGCGGACGGCCAGCCCACGACTTCTATAGGGCGACAGAGCGCTTGAGTTAAGGGCTGGGCATGCCGGCACAACTCTCTTAAATAGGGGGGACTCTTGAGCTACACAGTCTGCTGGCGGGTCTCTAAATCGCCTGAAGCTAAAGAAAAGGCCCTCGGACATCTTGAATGTTCTGCCCAAGCAACCGGGTCTGGGTCCCCCTAGCAACGCCCACTGACCCACAGTGCAGCCAGGGTCACTTTGCGCTACACTCCTGGGCATGCAGTCCCGGTGGCTTCCTCTTTCCAGGTCTGCACAGTCAATTCGGAACCTGCGGTTTTTCTCCTGACCTTTTCTGCGGCCCAGCTCTTACGCTGGGCCGCTTCTGTCTGGGTCAGTGCCGCAGAAGTGGCCCCACGCCGCCCGTGGGAAGTCGGCGCCGATTGTTCAGCCCTGCCGCGCCCGCCTCAAGAGGTGAGACCTTGAAGCAGACTGCCTTTCAGCCTGGTGACCGCGTTGTCCTTCCGCCCTACGGTATTGGGGTCGTGCTCGGCACCTGCCTGCGCCCGGTGGCCGGTGAAGCCCACGCCTACTATCAGGTCGAGTTTCCCAACACCGCCAGCCAGGCTTTTGTGCCGGTGGCCGCGCCCGATACGGCCGGCATGCGCGCAGCCCTGACCGCCCATGACATGCCAGCGCTCCTCGATTCCCTGAAAACCAGCCGCATGAATCTGCCCCGTCAATGGGCGGCCCGGCACCGCCGCGTCACCGAGATCCTGGTCAGTGGGAATCCCTTCGAGTTGGCCATTCTGACTTGTGAACTGCGCCGCTGGAATGTGGAACGCGGCTTGCCCGACCTGGACCGGCAGGCATTTCGCCGCGCCATCAAACTCTTAGAGCAGGAGGTCAGTGGTCTGCATGACCCGGGTGCGCAAGACGTGCAGCAGCTGCTGGTATATGTCTGGAACGAAGGCCCACAACAGGCCAATTAGACAAATAGAAAAGAGGCCACCCGGAAAGGTGGCCTCTTCTTGCAAAGAAATAGCGCAACGCCCCGAAGCCAGGTTCGGGGCGTGAAG
>NZ_JAIQXU010000043.1 GCF_020166395.1 Deinococcus betulae
ATGCGCCCAGTTGATCTTCCATCCCTTCGCGGTAGCGCTGCCGTACCTCTCCTTTCCCGCCATGAAACACTTCTCGCGCCACACTGTGACGGAGTTCTCCACGATTGACCTGTTTTTGAATACGGTGACGGTACGCCTCGTCCTGCACGTACCGAAGCAGATACAGGGTCTTTTCCACACGCCCTAACTCAGCCACTGCTCGCCCAAGCCCGGATAAGCTGCCATTTCGTTGCAACGTGCGCATTACACTCGTCGCGCCGACCTTACCCAACTTCAACGAACCTGCTAAGCGCAGCATGTCCTCCCAATGAGCGGCGATCAGCCGCTCATTAACGATGTGGCGGCTGAGATCGTTGAGGGCGCCGTAATCAGCCTCCCGGTCCAGACGCCAGAACCGCTGATCAGGTAGATCTGCGAGTCGTGGACTGAATTGATAGCCCAGCAGAGAAAACAAGCCAAAGACCACATCGCTGGAGCCATGCGTATCCGCCATGATCTCGCGTGGGTCCAGGCGGGTCTGCTGCTCCAGCAGACCCGCCAAAATGTAAAGCGAGTCGCGCAACGTTCCAGGAATGACGATGCCGTGAAAGCCCGTGAACTGGTCGCTGGTGAAGTTGTAGTACGTCACCCCACGCTGCGCTCCGAAATATTTGCTGTTCCAGCCGGCATGGATCGTTCGTACAGGAACGACGAAGCGCAATCCGTCTGCAGAAGCCACTTCACCGCCGCCCCACTGTTGAGCCAGCGGTAGGTCAAACTGCGCGTCGACCAGACGGGCATTCGCTTGGATAAGCGTTTCTGCCCGCACATAGTTCTGCTGAACCCAAGACAATCGGGGCAGAGTCAACGCAGGAACGTCCAGTCTGGACACAGCTTTCAATCCGATATTGCAGGCCTGCGCCAGCAAAACGGCACAGATACTGAGTGGAAGGTCGCGCGCGAATGATTTGCCGTCTGACACGTGCGTGAACGCATCTGCCATTCCGGTCAGCTCATGCACCTCCATCAAAAGTTCAGCTAGATCCACCACAGGGAGGCGTGCGGCGACTTGTGCCCGAAGGGATTTCAATGTGGGGGAATCAGGCGAGGCTTCGAGTGGGCTGAGGGACACGCGCGTATGACCATTCTCGACTGTAAGGGTCAACGCTCGGTTGTACGTAAGGTGGGTCTCCACCTCTCGGTAGGCGTTGGTGAGGTCTGTTCGCAACGCCTCTAGAGCGGGTCTCGGGTCTAGGGATCGGTCTAACACGCGAAGAACATCTGGTCTGGCGGCTATCCAAGCCTCTCCTTGGAGAAGTTCTGCACGCGGATCAGCGTAGCGTTCGCTCCTCGGAGCGAACACCTCTCGGCGCTTCAAAGCCTGCTGTAAACGTTCCAGCACGCAGAGGGTGTAAGCCTGGTGATCGACGCCACCAGAACGGGGAAAAACTCGGCGTGCCCACCCTTTGGGCACCACAGGCCGGGGGGCGTCGCTCCACTTCGGCTTCCCACGACCGCCCACTTCCATTCGCTGAAGAAAGTGCCAGGCATCAAGCAAAGGTCTGGCACTTGGGGTTCCTTCGAGTGTAATGGTCCTTAACATGGTCGGCAGGAAACGCCGCACCGTGGTGTAGGAGTTCACCAGCGCCTCTGGCGCTGGATCATCATCTTCACTGGCCAGGGCGGCTACCGTTCGGATGGCCTGGCCAAGCTCCTCAGCATTCACAAGGGCGAAAACCGCGTTGCGAAGCTCAGCAGAGGGGACATCAGGGTCCAGTAGAACCTGTGCCACTGTTCTCAGCTGAAGGGCAGCCTGGTCAAGATCTTTGAGGGTACGCAGACGCTCTTTCTTGCGGCGGCCCAACCCCATAAGGGTGAACTTGGTCATCAGCGCGTCAAAGACGTCTAAGGCGTCGTCTGTGGCTGAACGTTCCAAATGTTGAATGAACACCAACAGCGTTGCCAGGCGACGATCTTCCCCCATGCGAGCCAGCAATTGCACGCGAACTACCTGAGCGTGACGTACCAGAACAACGCGTCGAGAATCTGGTACATCGTCCAGATTGACGGTGTGCACACCCAGCGAGCGAACCTGTTCTATGCGGTGGAACGCCTGATCAAGTGCTGGCGATGAGATCCGTGTTGGCGGTGTACGGAGAACCTCAAGAGGCGTCTTCCAGTCGCCTTCGCCCAACACCAGCAGGCTCTCCAGAGCCTGCTCCTGCTCTCGGGAGAGACGAGCACTCAGGCCTTCGAACGTCCGTACCGCGAAGCGGTCACGGACTCGGGCAATCAGCCGAGCCAGCACAGTAACACCAGGCAGCACAATCTTCTGGCCACTCAAATGAGCAGTTGCCAAGTCAAAGAGAACACTGGGGCGTTGAGCGCTCAGCGCCAACTGAGCGTAGACCCAGCGAATCAGATGAATGGCTGCCCAGTCGCCGAACTCCCGGTAGCCCAGGTGGGTGAGCAGGAGTGCGCGGTGTTTCGAACGCGTCGCTTCCCGCTGACCGTACTTTTGCAGGAGGTCAGGTGACAGCTCGAGTTGTTGGGCAAGATGCTCTACCACCATGGCGGGGACCTGACTGGGCGAAGGGAGAAAAGTGCCTAGGAATCGCAAGGTGCAGAGTTGGATGGCTACCCCTAACTTGTTGTGCTTTCGGCGACGCTCCGCCAGCAATGCAAGATCAGCGTCCGTCAGGAGAAAATACTGGGTGAGTTGTTCAGGAGTTGGGTCCCCGTGGTATTGGCCGTAACGGGCGGCCTGTTCATCGCTGAGAAATTCAACGGGCATAGCTCTGCCGGCATATGGGAGAAGACAGGCTGCGGTCTGGCATCAGCCAGACCGCAAGTAGCTGTAGAGGGTTTCTCGACTGATCCCCAATTCACGCGCGAGGCCTGCTTTGGCCTCACCGTTCTGGGCTCGTCGCCGAAGTTGCTCTGCCTGCGCGGTGCTCAGCGCAGGTTTCCGGCCCTTGTACTTGCCCGACTGTTTCGCTTTGGCGATGCCTTCGCGTTGATTTTCAAGATGATTCTGGCGCAGAAACTCAGCGACGGCACCAAGAACAGTCAGAATCAACACACTGAGCGGTGCATCGTTTCCAGCAAAGACGAGCCCTTCCCGGACGAACTCAACCCGGACGCCCCGCCCAGTCAACTCTAGAACCAACTGGCGGAGGTCATCCACGTTACGCGCGAGCCGGTCCATACTATGGACCATCACCGTGTCGCCTTCGCGAACGAACCGCAACAGTTCCTGCAGTTGAGGTCGGTGAGAATTTTTCCCGCTGGCTCTGTCTTCAAAACACCGGTCCAGTTCAATCCCGTCCAGTTGACGAGCAGTGTTCTGGTCGAGACTGCTGACCCGGATGTAGCCGACGCGCTGCCCTTTATTCATGTGCTCCTACCAGTGTCAGGTTGACGTCTAGACCTGACCTGACAGGTGTCAGAATAGACGAAAAAGGACTTCAACTGGACACTCGCAGTGCGTGTTCTTCAGCAAAGAGGAATGTCCAGCTGAGGTATACCCCAACTGGACACGTCGACCCTTAGGGTAAGTTCCTGTTCCTACTCTCACTTGACCCCTGCTACTGCAATGCCGTACTGCTCGGTCGCGCCCACCGTGTAATAGCCGGACACGTCGTGCAGACTGGTCACCCGCCGTCCCAGGCGCCGCTGCGCCCCGGTCAGGACCGCTTGTCGCAATGCCCGGCCATCCTGAGCACTCAGTAGGTACCGCAGGCTGCCTTGCGGGCCAGGGACCTCCCGTGCACTGAAAGCGGCTTGATCGTCGCCCAGCGCCAATTTGCTGTCCAGATGCTCGACGTCGGCCAGATCGCGGGCATACAGCCAGGGGCGGAACCGCGCGCGCTCCAGCCAGACCTGCGTGCCGTCTCGGCGCCAAATCAGCGCACGCCCAGACAGGTCGGCATGGACCGACACGATACCGGGCGTCGGGTCGGACCCGAACACCAGGGGATCAAGGGCGGACGTGGCCGCCACCTAATGGGTCACGCGGCCCACCGGACCGGCGAGGTCGCGCACGGCGGCCGCCACGCCCGCCAGCATCCCTGCCGTGGTGGCGCCCTGCTCCAGGCCCAGCCAGGCCGCCGAGTGCAGGGCATGGTAAGCGGCTTGCAGCGGGGCTTTGCGTGCACGACTGACTTCCGCATACCAGTCTTGACCGTAGCCCACCACGTCGGTATGGGGAAAGCCCGCCAGGACGGCCAAATCCTGGGCATGGCGCTCGATCTGGTCGGCGGTGGCCAGCAGCAGTGCCTGGTTCAGGGGCGCTTCCCCGACGACCGGGTTGAACTCGATGCAGGCCAGGACGCGCAGGGTGGTGGCGATGCAGGTCTCGAAGGTCTGCTGGTTGTGCACAGAGGCGGTGGGGTATGGGGCGGCGCCTCGAACAGTCATGCCTTCAGCGTGGCGCTGGGCAGGTTCCGCGTCAAGCGTTGAGGTCAGCGGAGGGCCCTTGTGTCTTGAATCTCGCCCAGTGTGAAGGCCTGCGCGTGCTCAGCCATGAACGGCTCTCAGCTCGGCCGCCAGGCTCAGGACTTCGGTGGCCACTAGCTGCGTCAGCGGCTTTGGGCCTTGGTCATTGCGGGCTTCCTTTTGACTTAGATGCCCGACTGATCGGGAGATTTACGCCTCTCAAATGACCTCAAGCAGCCGTTCACAGACAGGAATGACGCGCTTTACGACTCCAGCAGGAGTTCGGAAGTGGCGTCAAGAATGGTAATGGTGTCGCCCGCCGCACGGGGCCAAGGCCACACAATCGTTGTTTCAAAAGCCATCGTGAAATCTTCAATCGGAAGATCAGCAATAGCCGCCTCCTCCCCATAGTCCAAATCTTCACCGCCCTTCTCCTCTTCGTATTGTGCTGCTTGAGGCGCAGCTTCTGCGATGCGACGCCAAACCTCCCACTCTTCCTTTGAGCGCCTGTTGTTGTTGGCAAGCAAGAGCATTTCAAGTGCGCGAGAAGGGCTTACGTCGCATGTCAGTGCAAGACCGTAAATAATCTGCGTGGTTCTCTCGTGCAATTCAAAAGTGTATTCCTTGAGTTCCATTTTGTACCTCAACTGTACTGGAGAGGGTCGAAGGATCTATGTTGAGTGCCAACGTCGTCTGAAAGAGAGGGTCAAAGCGTTCTCCTGCTAGAGGCCTATCAATCCACGTCAGGCAGCGCATCGGCGGCCGCCTTCAACCGGGAGCGGTTCAACTTGGCGTATCTCCGGGTGACGTTGCTGTTCTTGTGGCCCAGCGCTTCTTGCACTTCCTCCAGGGGGCGGCCCACATTCACCAGATTCGTGGCGAAGGTGTGGCGCAGCTTGTGAGGGGTGGCCCGCGCCGCCGGCACGTTGGCCCGCACCGCCACCCGGTGCATCATCGCCTGCACCGTGCGAACCGGAATCGCTTTGCCACTCGACAGATGCACGAACACCAGGGGACTGTGCCCTCTGGCCTGAATCTTCCGCACCCGGAGCCATTGGTACAGCGCCCGCTGTGCCGTGGCACTGAGGGGAATCAGCCGCTCCTCGTTCCCCTTGGCCACCACCCGCACCGCCGTCGGGAGGGGGTCACCGCCCTGGTGCTCCACGTCGCTCAGCTTCAGGTTTAGGGCCTCGCTGATTCGCAGGCCGGTGCCATACAAGAACGCCAAGATGGCCCAGTCTCGCAGGCCCTTGTCGTCGTTGGCGTTCTCGCGGGCGGCGTTCAGCAGGCGAGACAATTCCTCTTGACTGAGCGGCTGCGGCAACTTCGACGGGAGCTTGGGACTCTTGAGTTCCGCTGGCCCGCGCTGCATGCTCAGCTTCTCTACGTCTTCCAGGTAGCGCCACAGTTTCTTCCAGCTGGAGACCAGTCGCCGGGCCCGCGCTGGGGCGGGGCGGCCCTGCTGCATGTAGACCCGCAGTTCGCGTGCCCCGATCTGCTCCCACCCGGTCAGGTGCTCGTACTCGGTCAGGAGCCAGTTGGCGAGCTTTTCCGTATCCGCGCGGTACTGCCGCACGGTGGCCGGGCTCAGGGCTTCCTCGTGCAGCAGGTACCCCTCAAACGCGGGCAGCACGTCAAACAGGCTCAAGGCCGTCCTCGCCCCCCTCTGCTGATGGTTCGGGTTCAAAAGCAGACCCATGCAGCAGGCCCAGCCAGTTCGTGACGCGCTCCGGGCTGCCATAGCAGTCGCCGGGAAACTCAGTCGCCACTAGTTCCAATATGCTGCCCATCGCCGCCTGATTCTCCGCGTCGGCCACACACGCTGCACCGAAGGCGTCGCCGCTCAGCAGGCGGAAGTGGAAGCTGGACAGCACCACTGGACCGTAGTTCACGTACCGCTCCAGGACCTCGGCGGTGCGGGAGGGGAGGCGGGAATGCCAATGGGCAGGAATCAGAAAAGGGGTCATGGATGCTCCTTGCCCGGTTCAGGGGCCTTCACGTCAGGGTACAGTGGAGGGTTCACGGTTCAGGCCTGTGCGGACTTGAGCCCGCCTCCGGGCATCAGCGTTGAGGGCTGTCTGCACGCCTGATGAAAGAGATCTTCCCTTCCATCCTGCACGAGGGGCGCAGAAGGTCAGGTGGACTCCGGGTCAGCCAAAGGGAAAGCCTCAGGGCCCTAGCGAGGGCGGTTCAGGCGCTCCAACAGGTCGGTCAGTTCCGGCGCGCGCGGCGAGGCGGCGGGGGTCCGTCCGGCCAGAGTATCCAGGTCGGCAGTGGATAACACCAGGCCGAACCCGGCCAGCTTTGTCTGGAGCTGCATCAGGGTCAGGCCGCCGCCGTAAGGGCCCGCAGTGGCCTGGGGATCGTCCAAGTTGCAGTACTCCAGTTCATCGTCCCGCTCGACGGTGAGGTAGAAATACTGAAGCGGCGCATCCCAGCCGTAGGACAGCGTGAGGTCGCCTTGCTGGAGCACCGGCATCTCAGTTCACCGCCCGGTCGCGGGCTTCGCGCTGCTCGCGGTCAAAGTCGGCCCAGGTCTGAGCCTCTTTGACTTCAACGCGGATGTGCCCGTGGTACTCGTCGGAACTATTGCCTTCCGCCGTGACTTCCAGCAGCAGTCGGCGCTTGTTGCCGCCGTGGGTGGCCTGCGCCCACAGCTGCACTAAGAACTCGGCGTGGACACCACCCCAGGAGCAGCCGGCTACCACGTCGGCCTGGCGCTGGAGCATGTCGGCGGCGATGAGCCGGGCTTCGTCAGGGGAATGGCCACAGCGTTCCAGCATCTCAGCCATTGCGTTGAGCATCCGTTGAGTCTGTTCTTTCACGGGTAATCGCCTCCTTATCTATAGGCAGAATATCACGTTTAACTTCATATTACGTAAAATAATTCTTTTACGCATATATGATTGCAAAGCCGGATATGGATGTATTTGTCGTGCCAGCCGTAGCCAAAGACGGTCTTCCTAAATTTCATCAGGGTGGGGGACGCCACCCTATTGCGTAAAACATGTTGGAGTTGCGTAAAACTGCTGAGGCCACAGAAGCCTCAAGAAGACCCCTCGAACGCTCCGCCAGGGGGAGACTTAAGAAACCTGTGGCCTCCGTACGACTGAGGCCACAGGTGGATCTAAACGTTATGGCAATCCAGTCAGAGTGACCTTATCCTCCTGTGCTCAGCCGCTCTGGATGAGCGGCTAGGAAGGTGCGCCAGTGTCTTACGCTGTCTTGAGCTAGCTGCTTCATTTCCTCGTGGGATCGCCCCACTACGACGGCCTGATCAGCCAATCCGCTCATCTGAATGCGGCTGGGTGTCAATGTGCCGTCAATCAAAGGGACAAAGTTGAGCCGGTATACATCTGGATCGCGGAACAGCAGGAGGAAAACGTATCCATGTTCCGCGCGAGTCTGAAAGAACGTGTCACCTGGTCGCACGCTGAAGACAAGGCCACCCTGCCAATTTTCTGAAGGAGAGAATCCTTCCGGGAGTTCAAACCAAGCGGCGTTGGGCCCTGGGCCGGTGTGCTCGGATAATGGCTGCTGCGCCGCATGCTCCGCTGCCGCACGCGTCAATGTGACTGGCTGTGCAGTAAAGAGTGCTTTCTGGAAGAGTTCTTCAAACATCTGGGTTACTTGCATCGCGGGGACAACCCTGCCTTGAAGCTCTTCTGCAAGCTTCAGCAGCTGATCTTCTTGGTGCCAGTGATATCCCATGCCCTGACGGGCTTCACGTTTGAGCTTATCGAGATACCGAGTCATGTAAGTAAGATACGAGACGTAGAGTCGAGGCACCACCACATCTAGGCCTGACTACCAATGGTTCGGACAGTTTCAGCATTTCGCATGAAGCGACCCGATGAATACGCTGTTTTCACCTCTCTCCCCTCGCGGGGGAGGCCAGGAGGGGGGTAACGGGACTGCCCTCCTAGACGATGTTTTCGCAGAGGCCGCTCCGCACTGCTCGAAAAGTGTCCGAACCATTGGACTACACGATTGGCAAATTTTTGTACGCTAAGCCCTCGTCTCGCCTGTCTCGATTGAAGCCTCTGAAATTGAGGAGTGAAAAACGTCGATTCCATCGGTTCTGGAATCTGTCCCAAAAGAAGTAGAGCTGAATTGAGACGACAGCTGGAGATCGACTGCATCAGCGTTCCCGCATGCGTCACTGCGAAAAACACTGTGTGGAACAATGATTTTCGCTTGGCGTACAATTTTGCGCCAATCGTGTACTGAGGCCCATTCTGCTCTGCAACAACTTGAAGCCCCTTTTTGCATAGCCCTCTTGGCAGCCTCTAAAGTGAACTTGCCTTTGCTTGTGATTCGGACGTCAACTGAATAGGGATAAGTCAACTCTATCTAAGTCAGAATCCTCTGTCTGCACCATTGCAGACAGAGGAGTTATTATATTTAGAGGGCTTCAGGCTCCAAAAGGATTAGTCATCAGAAACCAAAGAAATAGGGCCAAGGCGAAAAGTATCGCGGTTTCCCTACTGTTATTCTCCAGTAAACGTAGAATTCGGTTAAGGGGAATTCGAGCTCCTAGTGCGACTAACGTTAGGAGAAATGCAAGGAAAGCGAGAAGTAAGGTAGGTTCAGGAAGAGTCATTTTGGTCCTTTGGGAATAGAACTACCTGTCTCCAGTCCGTGGACTATACTGGAGACGATAGAGAATGGACGTGCGCCTTGAACAAGCGCAATCCGGTTTCTCGTCGGAAATCTGAAGGACGATCAGCTTATGCGAGCGCGAAGATCGTCCTTTTCTTGGCTATATCGGTAGCAATGTTGCCTCCGAGAAAGCTCTCCTGTGCTGAAATGGCGTCAGGGACGCTATTCGGCACGGAGTAAGAACGTGGATCGATGACCAGCACGTCTTCTTTAATTTTGTGGATCGCAGGCCTCAGTCGCGCCGGCACTGCTCAATCCTCTCTCAAATCACTCCTTGTTGCTCCTCGGGGGGAGCGAAGAACCTGGACGAAATCTTCGCGAGGCGAGCGTTCGGACTGTAACCGTGGCGCGACCGTGCCGGACTGAACCCCTATCTAAGAGGCATGACCGGACTTCCCTCTGTTCCTGCGAAGTGCTACCAAGTGGTAGCGGTGCGACAAGTGTATAGGTTGTATTCGCCAGGGTCAAACTAACCACGCATATACAAGATGTTGATCTCATAAGCCACTGAAGCGGAGGCGGAGGCCTGCTTTCCAGCGCACTGGGGGCTTCAGACCAGATCGTGGTATTCACCCTGATGATCTCCCGCAGACTGTCTGGGACGGTGCTGATTGGAGAGCAGCGATTATGTTGTCGCCGCTGGCCCAGTGGAGTGACATTGTGACTCGCGTGCTGTTGCCGCAGTTGGCAAGACAGGTGTCCACACAGCGCTGAAAGGGTTGAGGATTGGCTCTAGAGTGTTTAGACTCTGGGGAGAGGCCAGAGTCATTTACGACTCTGGCCTTTACCATTTTTAGCTCACTATTTCCAGGTTATTGATGAGCTGATGGAATCGTCTCTCTCTGGCTTGCAAAGTGCTGGCATGTCCGCCGCTATGAAAGAACAGCAGGTTAAGCGCAAAAATCTCCTGTATATAAATTTGTTTATCTGTGCTGGGCCTTCCTGCCCCTATTCGAGCTTTGTAAAGATATGTCGGATCTACATATTCTTTAACTATACTTTCTAATATTTCATAATGCCTATGCATCTCATTTTTACTGTCTACCAATGCCTCTAACTTGCCATAAATGAACGTAACAGTGTCGCAGAGCTGTATGAGATTACTTTTATCGCTATCTAGAAATATCGGATCTGCGATCTTAGTAAAGATGCCTTGTGACCTGAAGAATTCAAATGCTACAAGCGATCTATATACTTCGTGTTTTTGGCCTGCATCGCAAATTATATCTGCCTCCCAGTCGTATTCCAGTGAATCCTCTTCGATGGTGGTAAGCATCTCTGCAAGGGCTTGGACGTAGATATTGTCGTATAAATCTTTGAATCTTGACCTGCTTACATCACCGGTGTAGAAACCATCGTAGTCGGCATGGTGATTAGGCGCAAATAATGCTGTTAAACGTCTTCTGCTTGCCGTTGAGATAAAGGTTCTGAAGAAAATCTTATTTCTCTTATAAATATCTAATGCGTTCTTCAAATATATTAAATGCCGCTCAAAAATTTTAGCATCAGAGCGGTCTTTTGAAAAAACGCCATCTCCATTCCAAATTTCTTGTGCATGGATTTCCGGCCATCCGCCACGGCGTATTCTCGGACGTTCAAGTCGGAGACGTCTTCTTTCCTTGACTCCATGCGTCTCTGGTTGTGTAACAGGATATTTACGATTTCTGAGATCCTTCGCAATTCTTTTTCTCAGCGCATTGATATCGTTGTCAACAGTCTGCATGACTTCTTCTGGAACATAAATTGCACCTAACAGCATTACTTGACCATCATTGCTTGCAGTTTCATCGATGAAAATATGCATTCGCTTGGTTGTATGTAATAGGCTCATTTTACCCCGCATTTATATTTTTGAAAGCAATGAGGTGGTGCAAGGTCTGTCAACGCGAAATTATCAGAGGATCGTCCACACATACTATTCTGCAACTGCTTGAGCCAAGGCGATAACCTTCTTGTAGTGCTTATTCACGCGGTAGCCCAGATGGGCGGCACTCCGGGCATGGTCACGCAGAGCGCACTTTTTGATCAGCCCCGGCGGAATGAACTTCAGGTTCGCTTTGGTGCAGGTCTGAAGCACCCGCAGCCGCAGGGCATCGAGCGTGTCGTAGGGAAACATTCGTTTGCTCTGGGTGCCGGCCAGCGTGTCGGGATAGAGGGGGTCATACCCCGCCTGGTGGATTAGCCGCTCCAGGGCAGTGGCGGCCTGGCCAGTGAGCGGTGTGACCACGTCGTCGCGCAGCAAGGTCCGCTTCTCTGGATTGAAGGCACTCCACTTCAGCCGCAGCAGGGTGGTCATGGGGAGCGCGTGGTGCCAGATCAGCAGGAGGGCAGCGAAGAGGTTGGGATCGGTTTTGGCAGCCCTGAGCAGCTTTTCGATGGCCGCTTTGGGCGGCAGCGGGTCGCTCCGGAGTTCGACCGAGGGGAGCTGGAAGTCCACGAGGGGGTCGCCGTGCAGCAATTCCAGCTTTCGCAGGGCGCGGTAGAGGGCGCGGAGGGCGGTGACCCGGCTGATCCGCGTGTTGCCTTTGGCCTCGGTGCCGTCGATGTTGGTGAGGATGACCCGCTGGAGCCAGGGCTGGAAGTCCGCCGGTGGCCGCAGCAGGGAAACATGGTCGCGGCGGGCGGCCTCGAAGATGGGGCGCAGGTTGCTGATCAGCTGGGGGGCACGGCCAGGGAGGCGGTCACGTTCGTGGAGGGTAGGAATTAAGGTGTCGAGGTCCAGGTCGTGGAGCGCCTGGGTGACTTTGCGGGCGAGCTCGTCGGTGGAGAGTTCCTCAGGCATGAAGCATTATCTTAGAACGGATATGAGTAATTCAAAACAGTGAATTAGCTTATTTTCCTGCACCTGCACACTCATTCCACTTCTTCTAACCTTGGAACCTGCTCAAGAACATCTGCCTTGACGTCTCTCTCTTCACCCACCACACCTAGCTCGTCTCGCAGCAGCTGAAGCTGAGCCAGATTGTTCTCATCATGCGTTGGCATACCGCATGAGCATGACAGATCGCTCTGGCTGACTCCACCACAACTGCTCACACGGCGGCCTCGACCACCCACAATTGAACCACTAGGTCCAGTTGCGTTGGCCAGCAACTCATTTTCATACCTACGTAAGAGGGCCTCTTGATAGGCAAGTCGTGACTTGCCTATAGTAGGGGTGTGGCGGACCTCTATGACGCCCTGGCCGCTCCAGCTCGGCGGACGATCCTCGATGCGCTGTGCGCGCGCGATGGTCAGACTCTCTTCGAACTCTGCGTCCGTCTCACCACCCATCACGACCTGACCCTCACCCGCCAAGCCGTCTCCCAACATCTCCAAGTACTTGAAGCCGCTGGACTCCTGACCACCCACCGTCAGGGTCGCGTCAAGCTCCATTACGTTGACCCTACTCCCCTGGACGCCCTCGTGACCCGCTGGCGTCGCCCCGCATCCACTCCACCGGAGGACCCCACATGAACATCACTGTCACTAGCGTGTTTGTAGATGATCAAGCTAAAGCCCTGGCCTTCTATACGGATATCCTCGGGTTTGAGCCCAAGCAGGATGTGTCACTCGGAACCCACCGGTGGCTCACCGTGGTGTCCCCTGGAGACACGGATGGAGTCGAGCTCCTTCTGGAACCGGACCAGCACCCGGCCGTCGGTCCCTTTAAGCGGGCCCTCGTGGAGGACGGCATTCCTTGTACGTCCTTCAGCGTGACGAATGTCCAGGCTGAGTATGAGCGGCTGTGTGCGGCGGGGGTGGCGTTCACGCAGCCGCCCGTAGCGATGGGGCCAGTGACAACGGCTGTGTTTGATGACACGTGCGGCAACCTGGTGCAGATTGCGCAACTGCATTGAGCGGTTCACCATGCCAGATGTGCGGTGCAATCGGCTGTCCGCTGGACTGAGGCGAGGGATGGACGGAGCATCCCGGAGCCCTTTTCTTCCCCAGTGGCCTCGCGAACCCAGAGTTCCAAATGCCTAGCCTCAAGGGTGGTTGGCCCTGACCTATTCCGACGGGATCTGAAGCGCGAGAGGACCGCGGTCGACTGAAACTCGAAGGAGCGTCGTCACTTGAGGCCTGATCTCAAGTTCAGCAGTGGCTCAACAAGCCCCGGCGGTCCAAGCGCCCTCCACGAAGATTGTTACAACGGGCGGCGGCAATGATCTAAATGTGCTCTACGGTATGGAGCACAGGAAGCTCACACAGGCCCGCACCATAGCTCCACAAATTGTCAGTATGAATGACGTCTGGAACGTCGGATTTTTCCGGCAAGCGGATGAAAAACGATTTGGCAGTCCTGGTGTCGCGGTGTTTCCTCCTGAGGACGCTCCCGTCCTTGACCATGGCCATCTAAAGCCAACGCCTCACCGTTTTCGATGTGCACCTCGTCCAGATGCCGCCGAGAACCCTGCCGGGGTTCTCTGTGACGGAGTTCCTCAGAGAGGAGCGGCGCGAACTTGATGTTCCACCAGACAAGGGCTTCGTGACTGACAACAGTGCCGCGCTCGTGAAGCAGTTCCTGAACGTCCCGCTGGCTGAGGGAGAAGCGGTGATACCCCGGTGACGCTCAGGGGAAAACGGGAGCCGGAAGGCTTCCACGGTTCACCAGCCTACCGAGCTTGAGTTGCCAGAACCGAATCAGGAGGTTTGGCTGCTGGTGCGGTAGCCAGGTAGGGTGTGTCAAAGCGACTGGGTGGAGTGTACTGTCACGGCGGAGGGCCTGCGGACGGTGCTGGAGGTCTCATCAGCACGGCGCTCTCAGCCGGGGCTGGCCAAGACTCTCACGCGACAAAGGAGCTCCCGTGTCTGACGATCTTCACATCCTCTTCCAGCGTCTGCAGCGGATCTATTCTCGCCGGGGTGGTCAGGCCATTGCGGTGGTAGGTGAAGCGGGCATGGGCAAAACGCATCTGGGGCAGCAGCTTCTCTCCAAGTGGCCTGGGCCTTCCCTGCACATGCACACGCGAAATGCCGACACTGGATTCGCTCCTCTGCTGGACCTTCCCGGCGCTCCGTATTGGGCCGGCCAGACTCTGGAGCGCCACCTGAAGGGCCAGGATCAGGATCTCTCTGTTCTGGTCACAGCCATTAGTACCCTCCTTAACCGTGCGGATCCCACGCTGATCTGGGCGGAAGACTTCCATGAGGTCTCCGGTCGCGCGGGCCAGTTCTGGCTGTCATTGGGCCGCGCGCTGCCGCGCAAAAGGGGCGTTGCTCTGTTGGTTTCCAGTCGCACGCCCTTGCCAGAGCCGTTTGTTGAGCAGCGCCTCGCACCTCTGGACCCAGCAGCAGCCCGCGTTTTGGTTGAACAGCAGGCCCAGGGGCCTTTACCCGACGCTGCCCTGACTTGGTTGGCGACGCGGTGTCAGGGCAATCCACTCTTCCTCCTGGAGTTTTTCCGGCATTTGAGCCGCAGCGGCGCCCTCTATCAGGACGGCAACCGGTGGCATTGGCGGGAACCGGGTGTGTCAACTCTTCCGACCAGTGTTGAGGCCCTGATTGCCGATCAGCTGAGCCAAATGCCGGTGGAAGCAGTCACGGCAGCGGAGGCTGGGCGGCTGATGGGTCTGTGGGCCATGTGGGATACCGCTCTACCGGACCATCCACTCGACCTTGAGGCGGCGGCGACCCTCAGTGACTTGCCAGGACCCGCAGTGACGAGGTTGGCTCAGGATGCGGCCAGGCGTGGTCTTCTGGTGGACGGTCACTTTGGGCATCCTTTGTTCCAGGAAGTCGCTCTGAAGGAGATGTCCTACCGTCTTCGCCGTGAAGTGGCGCGGCGCTGCGTCCAGTTCCTATACGGTCAACCGGAGCAGGCAGCGCGTTTTTTGCCCTGGGCCGAACTGCCAACCGCTGAGGCCATACAGGTGCTGAGACGGGCGCTCCTGTCCGCGCAGACTCGGGGAGCGACAGCCGCTTGTGCTGACCTTCTGGATCAGTTGGCTGACCTGGTTCCTCCTCCTGAACAGGCCGCAGTAGCACTTCAGGCAGCGCAGGCACTGGAATCCTTCCACCTAGAGCGGGCCCTGAGCAGGGCCACTCAGGCCCGGTTGCTCCATCCCTCTGGCGCCGAGGCGCTGCACCTGTGTGCGAGGCTGCTGGCCCGCTCCGGTCGTGGGCAGGAAGCTGAAGGCTTACTTGAGAACGCCCCGGAAGCCCTCCGTGAGCGTTCCGACTTCTGGGCCTGCTGGCTGGAGACCCGAGTAGGCGCTTCGGACTTCGTAGGAGCGTTAGACATCTGGAACCAACATCGGCACGAGTTGGACGGTTTTCCCCTTGTGGCTTCTCAAGTGGCGATGGCTCAGCTGCGCACAGGTCAGGCAGACCAGGCGGAAGCCAGCATCCAGCAGGCGCTGAACTGCAAGCCTGAGCCTGCTGAGCGCGCCGCGCTTCTTCAGGCGCTAGGCCGGATTCAAATTGCGCAGGCGAACCCCCAGATGTTTGCCACCCTGGGAGAGGCCATCGAGGTGAGTGCTCAGGCAGGTGCGGTCGCCCTGCAGGCTGGGCTGCTGCTGGAGCGGGCCCGTGTCCTCAGCTGGGCCCTTCAGGTGCCTGCGGCAGCAGTGGACGCACAGCAGGCTGTGCGTCTGGCCGAAGCACAGGGCGACCCCCGCCTGCTGGCCCGGGCGCAGGGTGAACTGGCCAGTTGCCGGATGATTCAGGGAGATTTCGAAGGGGCTCAAGATCTGCTGCTCGCCGCTCAGGATTTACTTGGAGAAGGCCAAGCCTCGATGTATACCATCCTGACCCAGCTGTACTTGTGCAATCTGTCGCTGGAGTGGGCACGGCCTCAAGATGGTCTGCTGGCCGTGAGGCACGCCCGTCAGGGCCTACGCCTGACGCAGGAAGTTCAGGACAAGAGCCTGCTGGCCTGGGTGATGAGTATCAGCGCGTGGGCCGAAAGCGCACACGGTGATCTGGCCAGGGCTCAGCGGCAGATTGAGGAGGGAGAAGCCATCATCCGCGCTACCGGGCAGGCCGCCACGGCCCCTTTCTACCTGTTTGCAAAGGGATTTCTCTTGGAGCGGCAGGGGGAAACCGCGGACGCCATACAGGCATTTGAAGCGGCGGGTGACCTCGGACGGAGCATGAAGATGCCGGCCTACGCCGAGCGCTTCGGATTGGAAGCAGACCGTCTACGTGGAGACCGGCAGAGTGCAGAACGTCGCCTGGCTTTTTTCAGGCAGCATCACTTCTTCAGCTTTGCCTGCCGGACCTTACAGTTCTTTCCACCGCAGGAGGCTGCAGCCGAGGCCGCTGGCGCTGTTGGCGCAGCCGCCTCGTCAGAGCCGGCCGCCCCGCCTGATCGCCTCCAGCTGACTGTCCTGGGCCCGGTTCAGATGATACGGGGCGGCGAGGTTCTGCCCGAGCGTTCAGTCAAGGGATTCAGGCTGCTCATCTGCCTGCTCGAAAGCCGTCTGGCCGGACGACCCGGCGTGCCTCCAGATGAGCTGCTCGAAATCCTCGCTCCAGACGCTGATCCGCAGCAGGCTGGGGTCAGGCTCCGGCAGCAGATTCGCCGTCTGCGCGCTGCATACGGCGCTACCTGTGTGGTGCGTACGGATCACGGGTACGCCTTGGGGTCTGAGGTCCTGAGCGACGCGGAACTCTTTTTGAAGACGCAGCAGACTGGATTGTGGCGCGGCGCTTATGCCGCCGATTTTCCTGACTTCCTATCCAGTGCCCGGGAGGTCCTGGCTTACGGCCTGCGGCTCGCTGCCTACGCTACCGAACCACAGCAGCCCGCCGAGGCCGCTCGACTCGGACAGATTCTGCTGGCCATGGATCCTTTTGACTGGCCTGCCCTGTCCTTGACGCTCCGGTGCCTGCGTGACTGCGGCGAGTTGATGACGCTGGTGTCTGTGTACACACAGATCCGTCATCAGTGCGCGCTGCTGGGTGAGCCCCTCCCCAACACGTGGGAGGATTTCTTGGCTTCTAAGGATATGAGTAGGATATGAGAATAGAAAGGTAGCCTGTTCCATCTCTCTAAAAACCCCGTCCAAGACAGCGCTTCTTCTTTGACGTTGGACGTCACGTCTATGTCACAGCCTCCTTCTAGGCTCTGCTCGAGTTCACAACAACGGCCCGATCGCATCGCCACACACTGTGGCGGGAACCTGGTGCCAGTAAACCGGAAAGGAGGATGAATGAGGCGAATTGCGGTGATTGGTGCTGGGCAGGCGGGACTTCAACTCGCGCTAGGCCTACAGCATCACGGTTATCAGGTGACGCTGGTGACGGACCGGACCCCAGAACAGGTCGAGTCAGGTCAGGTGATGAGCACGCAAGCGCTGTTCCACGATGCCTGCGAAACCGAGCGGCAGCTTGACCTGAACTTCTGGGATGGGCTGTGCCCCTCAATCGAGGGCATCGCCTTCAGTGTGCCTCACCCAGAACTTCCTGGACACAAGGCCATGTCCTTTGAAGCCCAGCTGGATCATCCGGCCTACAGCATCGATCAACGCGTCAAGTTTGCTCACTGGCAGCGCACGTTTGCTGGGCGGGGCGGGGCCGTGGTGACCGAGCAGGCAGATGTGAATACGGCTGAACGTTTAAGCGACGCCCATGACCTTGTGCTGGTCGCGACCGGAAAGGGTGATCTGGGGCGAATCTTTGAGAGAGACGCGTCGCGCAGCCCGTATGATGCGCCGCAGCGTCACCTGGCTTTGGCTTATCTTCAAAACGTCAGGCCGCGCTCGGGCCACAGTGCCGTCACCTTCAATCTGATTTCCGGTGCCGGCGAGGTCTTTTTGCTCCCTGGTCTGACCCGTACCGCACAGGGCGCGTGGCTGCCCTACGAGAATGTGCTGATTGAAGCCGTTCCGGGAGGGCCACTGGACGTTTTTAAGGATATCCAGGACCCTGCAAACCAACTTCAGCGCATGCTGGCCCTCATGGCAACCTTCGTTCCCTGGGACTACGACAGGGTCAAGGACGCCCAATTGACGGACGTCATGGCAACACTCGTGGGACAGGTGACCCCACAGGTCCGCCGCCCAGTGGCCACCCTGCCTTCGGGGCGACCTGTACTGGGCCTGGGGGACGCTGTGGTGGTCAATGATCCCCTGACCGGTCAGGGCGCAGGCAGCGCCGCACGCGCCTCTGCCGTCTACCTGGAACGGATTCTGTGGCAGCGCGACCGCCCCTTTGACCGGAGTTGGATGCAGGATACCTTTGAGGACTACTGGGGGTACGCCCAGTACGTCACCCAATGGACGAATGCACTACTGGGACCACCCCCACCACACGTGCTGGGTGTTCTGGACGCCGCGCAGCGTCATCCCAGCCTAGCCCACGCCTTTGTCAACGGCTTCAATCACCCACCTGAGTTCTTTCCCTGGCTGACCAGCCCGCACGAAGCCGCCGCATTCATGGCGCGCCACGGCGTCTCCGCCCTCGCCACGCAGGCCTAATCCTGCGCTTTCTTTCAAGGAGCATACACATGACCTCAAAATCTCTGTTGGTCACTCTGGCGGTCGCCACTCTTGTTCAGTCCACCACCGCTGCCCTGACTCTGCCTCTTAGAGGTGACGACCTTAACGCCGACGAGCGCTACAACGCGGGCGTTCACACAGGGGGTATTCAAGCGGAGGGCAAAGATATTGGGGCCCTGCGCCGCGTGTCTGATACCAATTGGTCCAGGCTGAAAGCCGGTGCCACCGACACCAAGGTCAACAGCAACTGGATTGTTTACGGGAAACCCTTCTACGCTATGGCGGCCGGCACGGTAGTAGGCTGCTGGCGCAACGCCCCCGAGAACATTCCAGGGGCCTTACACCCCCTTTACAAGCCTGGATCCAAGTTTGCTGGCGGTGGCAACCACCTGTGGATTTTGCAGGATGACGGCGCTCAAGCCCTGTATGCCCATGCTCAACCGGGCAGCATTCCCGCTGCGCTGTGTCCACACAATGCCCAGGTCTTTACAGGCACCAACGGCAAGAGCGACGGCACAGGGATTGAACAGGAGGTGCGGGTCACCAATGGCGCCCGGGTCAATGCCGGACAGTTTTTGGGGCGCATCGGCAACTCAGGGTCCTCTTCTGCCCCACATCTCCATGTTCATCTGCAGAAAGCGGGCCAGCCCATGCCCATGACATTTGAGCGGGGGTTGACCACACCCTTTATCGGAGGAAAAGCCGGTCTGGATGGACCCTGGACGCCTCTAGCTGGCAAAACCTTTCCAGAAGCCTCAGTGCTGTTCTGGCCACCCCGACCCGCAGGCAATCTGACGTTTAATGGTGTTAAAGGTGCCGATTATCAGCGGCTCGTTGACCACCTGGCCGATTCCGGCATGATGCCCAACCTGATTACGTGCGCCTCTAACGGCAGCACGTATAACTCAACGTGGGTGCCAAGGCAAGGTCAGTGGGCATCCTTTCATGGGATGAGCGCTGCGCAAGCCGCTGAAAAACATGCAAACTACACCGGTCAGGGGTACAGCCGAACCTCCTCCTACACGTGCGGCACAGTCACGGTCGCCGTCTGGCGCAAATAGACCTCTTCAATCAGCTGAGGCGTTCGTAGGGCTCCACGAACGCCTGTTGACGGTGCTTCCCACGCTCCATGTTCTGTAGTTACTGATTCATGAGAATATGTCGCGTGGGGTGCGACCATTTCCCCCTGGCGGCCCAGTCGCCTCACCCACATCCAACTGGACGTCTCGCCGCTCAGCTCGCGCTCAATGACCCTGGTCGCACGACCCGCGACCTGACGCAACAGTTTGGCGTCACTGACGGCACCATCCAGGCCTGGCTCAGACGTGATAGCGAGCTTCCCGCGCGACCGGCCAACCCAAGAAGCTCACATTCGTACCGCAAGACGAGCTTGGATTGATCTTGGACGGTAATGCCCGGTTGCGTGGCTTTGACAGCAGCGGTTGGACCAGCTCACAATCCGGCACGTGATCGGTATGAAGTACGGTATCTGGCTGGATCGCGCGCACCTTTCTCGGAAACTCAGACGCTGGGGGTTCCCGTATTAGCGGGCTGTAGAGCGCAACCACGACAACATGGCCACCTGGGTGCGCGTCTACTGTGAGACGCTGGGAAACAAAAGTCACTGACAGTGCCACGTGATGTTCCCAGCAGAGAGCGACTTCAGCCTGAAAATGACGAAGGTCCGAACCTGGGGCGAGTGCGAACAGGCCCACATCATCCTGATTAGGCTTCGCTGAGAACACCTGTCTGTGATCGAGGGACCGCCATGTGTAGACAGTTTCCTCACCGTGTTGCCTTACCCCAATGACTTGCTACAACCCCTTGCTCGCACTCATACCAAGGTTCCATTGATAATTGTCCACATGGCTGCTCACGCCACTGCGCTGCTGGCTGCCGGTTCCAGCGGACGGATGGGTATTCCCAAACAGCTCGTGCTCCTGCACGGTCAGCCGCTTTGCCGGTATGCTGCTTTGGCGATCCTGCGCGGTGGAGACGTGACCGACAAGTACACCGTGGTGGTTCCGCCCGGCGCGGTGGGCCGGGACATTGCGGCTGTCCTGGCCGATTTGCCCTTCACCGCTGTGGTTCATCCAAAGCCCGAACAGGGCCTCCTGTCGTCTTTCCAAGTGGCGGCACAGGCCCTCTCAGAGACGTTGGACACACTGACTTTCGCCTTAGCGGATATGCCTTTTGTAACGCCCTCAACTTACAGGGCGCTCCGCGAGGCGTTTCGCCGCACAGGCGCTCCGCTCATAGGCACCCGTTATGGCGCAGCCACACACGCGGTCCAGGCTCCGCCTCTGCTGCTCCACGCTCGCCTCCTGCCTGAACTGCTGGAGCTGCCGGCTGCTGATACAGGCCCACGCGCACTGATTGAGCGTTACCGGCATCAGGCCACCTTCATTGACCGGCCGGATGATGAGCTGACCGATGTGGACACGCCTGACATTCTTGCTCGGCTACACAGCCTGCCCAGAAGAGGTGAACACTGACACTATTGGTGATCTAGAGCTTGGATTGGCCTTCCCCTCTTGCCCCGGCCCATAAGCTCGGCCAGCTCGCTGAGGATACTCAGGGCAATCCCAGCCGGAGACTCCAGACCCAGGTCGAAGCCTGCAGGCGTATGAATGCGGCGCAGTTGCGCGGGGTCGGTGCCAGTGTCCCGCATAAACTTGAGGAGAGCCTGACCTCGCCGCCGGCTGGCCACCAGGGACACGTACGGCGAGGGCGAGGCCAGGGCTCTGGTCAGGACAGACAGCTCATGGGCGTAGTCGTGCGAGTGGATAACCACAGCGTCCCGTGGCCCAAGAGGTGGGAGGCGGAGTTCCTGACCGGTGGAGACGCTCAGCACTGTTTGGGTGCCCGGCCAGTCCTGAGGCTGGAGGCGCTCTGGCCGGTCATCCGTGACCGTCACCCGCAGGCCCAGAGTGTGGGCCAACTGGGTCAGCGGGCGGGCAATCGGGCCAGAGCCCACGACCACCAGACCGATGGCCGGGAGCCAACGCTCATAGAGGGCATCGGGGGTGCGCTCGGCACAGTGGCCCCCTGAACCTTGAAGAGGAAGGTCTGCCCGTGCCTGCTGAGCCGGTGTGAGGGGCTGCCCCAGCACTTCTCTCTCCCCCGCATCAGTGAGGAGTGTCACGCCAGCGTCTGGGCCATACCGCGTCACCAGCCGCAAAACGCGGCCGGCCAAGCGCTCATCCCGGGCTTTGGCCCAGAGCGGATGTGCAGGCGACGCGAGCTGAAGGTGGACCTCTACGCTTCCAGAACAGGTCAGGCCAAATTCATACGCTTCACCGCTGCCCAGATCGACCTTCACGCGGACGGCCCGCGCACTGTGCCGTACCTGCTGCGCGGCGCGCCGCAACACACTGTCGGCGCAGCCGCCCAACGTCAGTGTCCCCAGCCGCTGCCCGTCTGGCAACAGCCAGGCGCGGCGGCCCAGTGGCTGACGAACCTCCCAAGTGTCTATCAGGGTGGCCAGAACCAAGTCAGGTGCGCTGTCCAGTTGAGCACAGAGACTCAAGAAGTCGTCGAGGGTTTCATCCATGCAGGCCAACTCTCCTTCTTGGGCCTCACTGTACTGGCCGCATGGGCGTCCGGCCCTTCGTACGGATGCCGGTCAGTCCGTGTGCACAAACGGCTTGACCTGAACGAAACGAGCAGAAGCGGGCTGATGGGCATGGAGACCGCTCACCGGCTCTGTCCCAAAGCGGCACTGAAACAGACAACCGGCTGTTTCAACCCTCTTCAGCCGGGAGATATCCCTAAAGACTTGCCATTTCCAGACGTCCTGCTCAGCGTTCTACCATCTGAAGAGACCAGACCTCGTGTGTTGATCTGCTTGTCGGAGGCTTCCTTATGACCTTTCCTGTCCATTTCAACGTCAACGGTCAGTCCTATGACCTTGAGCTTGATCCCCGGGTCTCTGTGCTGGACGCCCTGCGTGACCATCTGAGCGTGAATTCTGTCAAGAAAGGCTGTGATCATGGGCAGTGCGGGGCATGTACGGTCCTGTTGGACGGCTGCCGCGTACTGTCCTGCTTGGCTCTGGCGGTCGCGCACGATGGTGCGGAGGTCGTGACCGCTGAAGGTCTGGGGCGTGTCGGTCAGTTGGGCGCTGTTCAGCAGGCTTTCTTGGATCACGACGGCTTTCAGTGCGGGTACTGCACGCCCGGCCAGATCTGTTCCGCTGTTGGCATGCTGGACGAATACCGTGCTGGAATGCCCAGCCATATTACGCCGGACATCAACGCGTCTTTTGCCCTGACAGACGCAGAAATCCGGGAGCGGATGAGTGGCAACTTGTGCCGCTGCGGCGCGTACGTCAATATTGTGGCCGCGCTGCGTGAAGTCGCGGACGCGGACGTCCGCCTGTCCGTTCACGCTTTACACGCACCGGAGAAGAAATGAAGCCCTTTGCCTTTGAGCGGGCCGGCAGTGTGGCGGACGCGCTCGAGAAATTCACGGCCCCAGCCGCCTTCCTGGCAGGCGGAACCAATCTCGTGGACCATCTCCGGCTGGGGATCCGCGAAGTAGATCAGTTGGTGGACATCAGTCGGCTGAACTTAACGGAGATCACTGAACGGTCAGACGGCAGTCTGCGGATCGGTGCCCTGGTGAGAAACAGTGACATGGCGGCGCATCCCCTGATTCGTGAGCGGTATCCCATGTTGGCGGAGGCCATCCTGGCGGGGGCGTCTGGCCAGATACGCAACATGGCGACCACTGGAGGAAACCTGCTGCAGCGCACCCGCTGTGTCTATTTCCAAGACCTCACCACACCTTGCAACAAGCGTGAGCCGAACACCGGCTGCTCGGCGCTGGAAGGCTTTGGGCGGTACAACGCGGTTCTGGGCACGTCACCGGACTGCGTGGCGGTTCACCCATCTGACATGTGCATTCCGCTTGCAGCGCTGGACGCTACCGTGGTGGTGTCGGGCCAAGGAGGTGAGCGGCAGATGCCTTTCCAAGACTTTCACCGCTTACCAGGCAACACGCCTCACCTGGACACCAACCTCAAAGAGGGCGAACTGGTCACCGCAGTCGATCTGCCCGCTGTACCTGTCGCGCGGCGCTCAACCTACCGGAAAGTGCGGGAGCGGGCCTCGTACGCTTTCGCGCTGGTTTCAGTTGCTGCCGCGCTGCAGGTTGAGAAGGGGCAGGTGAAGGACGTGCGGCTGGCCTTGGGCGGAGTGGCCCATAAACCCTGGCGGGCCCACAAGGCTGAAGCCGCTCTCAGAGGCCAGACCATGACCACCGAACGCCTGCGCGCGGCCATTGAAGAGGAACTGGCGGGCGCGACCCCAGGACCAGAAAATACCTTCAAGGTCGCACTGGTCCGCAACACAGTTGTGGCCGTGTTGGAAGAGCTGGCCGAAGGCCGCACGGCCCAGCGCCGCGCCGAGCAGGGCGGCGCCGTGCAAGGAGAGCTGCAGTGAGGCCGGCTGTCAGCGGGCAGCAAACCCCGGGCAACGTCGGGCAAGACCGTGTTCGGGTGGACGGGCCACTCAAAGTCACGGGAACAGCCCCCTACGCCTACGAGCAGGCAGTGCAGAACCCCGCCTACCTGTTTCCTCTCACCTCAGCCATTGCCAAGGGAACCATCCGGTCCATCGATGACGCGGCGGCCCGGGCGGTGCCTGGCGTCCTGACTGTGATGACACACCACAACGCCCCGAAGCTGCTGGCCAAAACGGACAACGAACTCTACATTCTGCAAAGCCCAGATGTGCATTACCGGGGGGAGTACATCGGCGCCGTGATTGCCGAGTCTGTAGAGGTGGCGCGGCACGCCGCCTCTCTGGTGCAGGTGGAGTATGACGTGGCCCCCCATGACGCTCAGTTTCGCACTGGGCATCCAGACGAATATGCTCCAAAGCGTATCAATACAGGTGCGGCGTCTGACAGCCATCAGGGGAACGTCACTGAGGCGCTGGCCGCGTCTGCTGTCACGGTGGATGCGGTCTACACCACGCCCTACGAGCACCATAACCCTATGGAGATGCACTCCATTATTGCCGAGTGGGACCGCGAACGATTGGAAGGCGTCCTGGGCATTCTGGGCGAGCGGCCCCATCTGCGGCTCTACGACGCCACCCAGGGCGCGTCCTTCGCCCAGCTGCTGCTCGCCCCTGTCCTGGGCCTGCTGCCCGCGCAAATCGAGATCATTTCCCCGTATGTGGGGGGCGCATTCGGCAGCAAGGGGATTCCGCATGCCCCAACCATGCTGACCGCCCTGGCGGCGAAGCTTCTACCTGGCCGCGCGGTCAAATATATGTTGACCCGTCAGCAGATGTTCCGCTCGGTCGGTCACCGCCTGACCACCCATCAACGGTTCCGGCTGGGGGCGCAGGCCGACGGGATACTGACGGCCATTGCCCATAATGTCACGCAGAGCAGCAGTCGCCTCAAACAATTTGCAGAGCAGACCGTCAATGCCACCCGTCACCTCTACGCTGCCCCAAACCGCGAGACGACCACGCGGATGGTTCCTCTGGACATTGCGCCGGCCACGTTTATGCGCGCGCCAGGTGAATTCCCTGGGATGTTCGCTCAGGAAACGGCAATGGATGAGTTGGCAGTCGAGCTGGGGCTTGACCCCATTGAACTGCGGATCCGCAATGAGCCGGACAACGATCCCGAAAGCGGTAAACCGCACTCCAGCCGTCATCTGGTGGAGTGTCTGCGTGAAGGGGCGCGGCTGTTCGGCTGGGAAACGCGGCTGACCACACCGCGTGGCCGGCAGGTGGGCGAGTGGCTGTACGGTTTGGGGGTGGCAAGCGCCACTTATCCTAAGCAGCAGACCCTCCCGACCAAAGCCCGAATCACGTTCACGGCCGGACGGTACGCCGTTCAGATTGCTGCGGCCGATCTGGGCACTGGGGCGTGGACGATTCTCCAGCAGATTGCTGCCGACGCGCTGAACGTGCAAGAAGCCGACATTAAGTTGCAGATCGGACGGACAGACTTGCCGTTCGGTTACCTGGCCGGTGGATCGACCGGCACCTACAACTGGGGCAGCGCCATCATGGTCGCTGCGGTGAATTTCCGAGAGAAGCACGGTCAACAGCCTGCAGAAAGCGCGGAAGCTGAGGGTGGAGCTTACTTCCCTGATGAAGCCAAGAAGCATGTTCTGGACGCTTACGGCGCGCATTTTGCCGAGGTCAAGGTCAGTGCGGTTACGGGAGAAGTGCGTGTGACCCGTATGCTCGGGGTGTACGATCCTGGGCGCATTATCAATCCCCGCACTGCCAACAGTCAGTTTATTGGGGGGATGACCATGGGCATCTCGGCAGCCCTTCAAGAGGAAAGTTACCTGGATCCACGCTTCGGACACGTGGTGAATGGGGATTTCGCTGGCTACCACATTGCCGTAAATGCCGACGCCCCAGACGTGCAGGCCCGCTGGATTGAACATCCAGATCCTCTATTCGGGCCGACTGGAGCCAAAGGCATTGGGGAAATTGGGATCGTAGGGGTGCCCGCTGCCATCGGGAATGCCATCTACAATGCCACTGGCAAACGCCTGCGCGCGCTCCCCTTTACCCCGGACAAATTGATGGACTAACAGTTGGTGAGGTTCTGGCAATTTAGTTTCATCGGGGTCACGGAAGATCAGGAGGTGGCTTGAGGATCAGGTCGCCTCCTGCACGCCCTCGTGCCAGAAGCGTAGCGCTGCCGTCTGGTTGGTTCGTCTGATACGGACTCCGATCAGATCAGCAACAATGGAGGGATGACACAGCCTGTCATGCCGACCCTCTGGCACACAGCGCGGACGGGTTCTGGGCGGTGTCTCAGATCAGCACCTGTGCAGTGGAACAGCGCCAGGCGCAATTTTTTGTGCTGATGGCGGAAGGTCGTGCGGTGCTGGCTATTTTGGCGGTGGCCCGGTACCGCGACCTGGAGCTCGCGAGCTGACGAGACGGACGTCAAGGCAACGGGACGCTCCCCACATGCTGAGTACGGAACAACAGCAGGCTTTGGCCACGTAACTGCACACGGGTTTTGAGCAGGGCAGCGCGAGCAAATTTAACGGCCGTACCCTTGGTCATTCAGGTCCTGAATAGGGTCAGCCCCGCCGTGCCAGCGCACGTAGATGAAGAACGGGGCCAAGAGCTGCTCAACCCCCTCAGGGAGGAAAAAAGCGCCGTCGTCATCGGGGCATACCAGCTGAACTGTTGCAACGGCCCTCACCGTTGGTCGGGAGGTCAATCTGCGCAGGAATCAAGCAGTGTTCAGAACCATTAGGGTTGAGCTGGCCTCACACGAGCGATGGTCTTCAGACGGGTGGCCCCGCCTGTGATGCTCATCACGTACAAGCTAGCCTCCTTGCGGTCGCCGACTGAGTTGAAGGTCACCTTGCCCGACAGCAGGCCGGTGTAGCTGCCCTTGCGGATGGCGGTCTCGACCTGGGTGCGGGTGGGGAGCTTGTTGCCGT
Source organism: Deinococcus betulae (assembly GCF_020166395.1). Lineage (NCBI taxonomy): Bacteria > Thermotogati > Deinococcota > Deinococci > Deinococcales > Deinococcaceae > Deinococcus > Deinococcus betulae. Next base: position 26,944 of record NZ_JAIQXU010000043.1, read on the forward strand.
TGGCGCGCACGGCGTTCAGCACGCCCTGCACGACCACCTTGGCCGCGTCGTACCCGAAGGCCCCGAACCCTTGCAGCTCATCCCTGAAGGCGTTCTTGTAACTGGTGGCGAAGACCTTTGCTGCTGGTAACGCAGACAGCGGTGCTGTTACCGTGGTGAAGTAGATGTTGTTGGCGTTGGCCTGACCCACGATGGTGGGCAGC